>NZ_SMKB01000090.1:0-27287 GCF_004348575.1 Actinomadura sp. 7K534 | reverse complement strand
CGCCCGACCCGCCCGCATCCGCTGTTCACCGGGCTGGTGTCCGCGGCGCTCGACTATGCCGAGGCCCGCACGGGCGACGGTGAGGCGGGGAACGTGACCGTTTCATGAGCCCGGCCGGGGGCCTCGGCCCGGACGACGTCCGGGACCGTCCCGAGCGCTGGGACGTCGTGGCGGAGTCCACGGTCTTCGAGGGGCGCGTGTTCGGCGTCCGCAGCGACCGGGTGGAGATGCCGCGCGGCGACGGCACCGAGATCGTCGTGCGCGACTCGGTGCGGCACGTCGGCTCCGTCGGCGTGATCGCCGTCGACGACCGCGACCGGGTGCTGCTGCTGCGGCAGTACCGCCATCCCGTGGGGCGGCTGCTGTGGGAGGCGCCGGCCGGGCTGCGGGACGTCGACGGCGAGCCCCTGCACAAGCTCGCCGAGCGGGAGCTGCTGGAGGAGGCCGGGTACCGCGCGGGCCGCTGGGACACCCTGGTCGACGTGTACACCTCGCCCGGCATGACCGACGAGCGCGTCCGGATCTTCCTGGCCCGCGACGTCGCCGAGGTGCCCGCGGACCAGATCGACTTCGAGCGCGTCCACGAGGAGGCCGACATGCCGGTCGTGTGGGTGCCGCTGGAGGAGGCGGTCCGCAAGGTGCTGGCCGGCGACCTGCACAACATGATCACCTGCGTGGGGGTGCTGGCGGCGCAGGCCGCGCGGGCGTCGGGATACGCCGGGCTGCGCCCGGTCGACGCGCCGGAGAGCTGACCGGGATCGGGCCCAGCGCCGGGCCGGAGGGGGCATGATGGGCGGGACTCCGCAGCCACGCCCGGAAGAGGTGCCGCAACTGAACACTCTTCATCCCCGGTCGCCGGCGACGGGTGCCGGCTGCGGCGACAGGCCGGATGAAACGGACGCGCTGCCCGGGAGGTCCGTGCGCGCGGCCGCGCGGGACGCGGGCGCCGGTTCCGCGCTCGGCGCCGCCGTGCGCACCTACCTCGGGCACCTCGCCGTCGAGCGGGGCCTGGCCGCCAACACCCTCAGCTCCTACCGCCGCGACCTGCGGCGTTACGTGCAGGTCCAGGACGGCCGGGGCCGCGCGGACATCGCCGACATCACCGAGGGCGACGTCCGGGCCTACCTGGTGAGCCTGCGCGAGGGCGACGCGGACCATCCGCCGCTGTCGGCCGGGTCGGCGGCGCGGGCGCTCGCCGCCGTCCGCGGGCTGCACCGCTTCGCGCTGCGGGAGGGCCTGGCGGCGGGGGACCCCGCGCACGACGTCAAGCCGCCGACGCCGCCGCGTCGGCTGCCCAAGGCGATCTCCCTGGCGGAGGTGGAGCGGCTGCTCGCCGCGGCGGACGCGCCGTCCGGCGGCGACGCCGGCACCGCCCGCGGCCTGCGCGACCGGGCGCTGCTGGAGCTGCTGTACGGGTCGGGCGCCCGGATCTCCGAGGCCGTCGGCCTCGACGTCGACGACCTCGACCTGCGGGACGGGTTCGCCCGCGTCGCCGGCAAGGGCGGCAAGGCGCGGGTCGTGCCCATCGGCGACTACGCCCGGGAGGCCGTGGACGCCTACCTGGTGCGGGCCCGTCCCGAACTCGCCCGGGCGGGGCGGGGCGGCCCGGCGCTGTTCCTGAACGCGCGCGGCGGGCGGCTGTCGCGGCAGGGCGCGTGGATGGTGCTGCGCGCCGCCGCCGACCGGGCGCACCTGTCGGAGGTGTCCCCGCACACGCTGCGGCACTCGTTCGCGACCCACCTGCTCGACGGCGGCGCCGACGTCCGCGTCGTGCAGGAACTGCTCGGGCACGCCTCCGTCACCACGACGCAGGTCTACACGCTGGTGACCGTCCAGCTGCTGCGCGAGGTCTACGCCACCTCGCATCCGCGCGCCAGAAGCTGACCGGGCAAATCGCGACGTTCGGCGCGCGTCGGCTTGAGACCCGGCACCGGCGGCCCTAGAGTCCCCGTTCTGGATGGCATTTCCGGGCCACCGGGGAGGGATCTGGTGACCAGCACAAACGGTGCGGATGGAGTCCTATCCTCCGCCACCATAGAGACCGATCCGAGCAGGGGGCTCGGGCCGACTCAGCGGCCCGTGCCGGTGTTCCCGGAGCCCGAACCCCTGGCTGAGCACGGACCCGCGCGGATCGTGGCCGTGTGCAACCAGAAGGGCGGCGTCGGCAAGACGACCACGACGATCAACCTGGGCGCGGCGCTCGCCGAGTACGGCCGCCGCATCCTGCTCGTCGACTTCGACCCGCAGGGCGCCCTGTCGGTCGGGCTCGGCAAGGGCGACCCGCGCCAGCTCGACGTGACGATCCACAACCTGCTGCTCGAACGCGACACCGAGTGGGAGGACATCGTCATCGAGACCGGTGTCGACGGGATGGACCTGCTGCCGAGCAACATCGACCTGTCGGGCGCGGAGGTCCAGCTCGTCCACGAGGTCGGCCGCGAGTACATCCTCCAGGGGGCGCTGAAGTCGGCCGTCGAGCACTACGACTACATCCTCATCGACTGCCAGCCGTCGCTCGGCCTGCTCACCGTCAACGCGCTGGCCGCCGCCGACGGCGTGCTGATCCCGCTGGAGTGCGAGTACTTCGCGATGCGCGGCGTCGCGCTGCTGATGGAGACCATCGAGAAGGTGCAGGGCCGCATCAACCCGAACCTCGTCATCGACGGCGTCCTCGGCACGATGTACGACTCGCGGACGCTGCACACCCGCGAGGTCCTCGGGCGCATCGTCGAGGCGTTCGGCGAGAAGGTGTTCCACACCGTCATCAACCGGACGGTCCGCTTCCCGGACGCGACGGTCGCCGGGGAGCCGATCACCTACTTCGACCCCAACTCGATGGGCGCGAACGCCTACCGCGGGCTCGCGCGGGAGGTACTGGGACGGTGGGCCCTCACAGGGTGAGGTCTCCCGTGTTACAAAGTCGGCGAGGCCGTCGCCGCGGCGAGCACGGACGCCGTAGGCCGCGGTAGCACAGGATCCCGGTCCGCCGCCCGGCCCGGTGGCGAACCCCGACGAACGGGATACGCCCGTGAAGCAGCCCCCCGCGCCGCCGCCACCTCCTCCGGGACCGCCGCCGGGACCTCCTCCGCCGCCGTTCGGGCCGCCGCCTCCACCGGCGGGGCCGCCCTATGCCGCGTTCCCGCCGCCGGGGCCGGGAGGTCCGCCTCGGCGCGGCGGGGGCGGGCGCGTGGTGCTCGTCGTCGCCCTCCTGACGTTCGGCCTGCTGCTGGCGGGCGTCGCCGTGTTCCTGGCCGTCCGCGATGACGGCGGGGAGGGCGGGGGTGGTCCGGTCGTCCTGCGGGAGCCGCTGACGTTCCAGCTCGTGGCGGAGCAGTCCGCGCCGCCCTGCGCGGCCGGGACCGTCCCCGACGACGGGGCCGGCACCTGCTACCGGCTCGGCCCGGAGCGCATGACGGTCGAGCGGGTGGAGCGCATCGAGGCGGCACTGCAGGGGCCGGAGAACGGCCAGGCCGGCTGGACCGTCCAGCTGGAACTGACCCCCGCCGACGGCGCGGAGTTCGGGCGGCTGACCGGCAAGGCCGCCGAGCAGCCCGACGGGAGCGACGGCAGGCTCATCGCGATGATCGTCGCCGGGACCGTCATCTCGGCCCCGATGGTGCAGGACCCGATCACCGGCGGCGAGGTGATGATCAGCGGCGACTTCGACCGGGCGGCGGCGGAGGACCTCGTGCGCCGGATGACCGGCCGGTAGGGCGCCGGGGCCCGCGGCGTCCCCCGCGTGACCGGTGGCGGCACGGGCGGCTCGGTGCGAGCGGTGCCGGGCGCGTGGGACGATGTGGCCGGTGAGCACAGCGCGGGAGGTGACCTCCGCTACCGTGAGCGACGTGGACGAGACGTCGCCGGAGCCGGAGCGGGAGACCGGGGAGGAGCAGGGGTTCCGCGTCCACCTGGACAACTTCGAGGGGCCGTTCGACCTGCTGCTCGGGCTGATCTCCAAGCACAAGCTCGACATCACCGAGGTGTCGCTGCACAAGGTCACCGACGACTTCATCGCGCACATCCACTCCTACGGCCGGGACTGGGACCTCGACCAGGCCAGCCACTTCCTGCTCGTCGCCGCGACCCTGCTCGACCTGAAGGCCGCCCGGCTGCTGCCGTCCGGCGAGGTCGACGACGAGGAGGACCTGGCCCTGCTGGAGGCCCGCGACCTGCTGTTCGCGCGGCTGCTGCAGTACCGCGCCTACAAGGAGGTCGCGAAGGTGTTCGCGGGGCGGATCGCCGACGCGAGCCGCCGGTTCCCGCGCCTCGTCCCGATGGAGCCGCGGTTCGCGAACCTGCTGCCGGAGGTGCTGCTCGGCCTCGGGCCCGAGGAGTTCGCCCGCCTCGCCGCCCGGGCCTTCGCGCCCAAGGAGCCGCCGTCGGTCTCCGTCGAGCACATCTACCAGCCGAGGGCCAGCGTCACCGAGCAGGCCGCGATCGTCGTGGCGCGGCTCCGCCGGCTCCGGAGCACGACGTTCCGCGTCCTCGCGTCGGACGCCGAGGGCACCTACGAGGTCGTCGCGCGGTTCCTGGCGCTGCTGGAGCTGTACCGGGACCAGAACGTCATGTTCGAGCAGCTGGAGCCTCTCGGCGAGCTGCACGTCACCTGGACCGGCACCGACGAGGGCGACGTCGAGGTCGGCGACGACTACGAGGGCGCCGCCAAGAAGGACGGCGCCGCGGAGAAGGACGAGAAGGATCAGAGGGACGAGGGAGACGATGACTGAGGAACCCGGCGCGGAGGCGCCGGAGCCTCCGGGCCTGCGGGCCTCCATCGAGGCGATCCTGCTGGTGGTGGACGAGCCGGTCACCGAGCTGACGCTCGCGCAGCTGCTGGAGCGCCCCCGCGGCGAGGTCGCGGAGACGCTGCGGGAGCTGGCCGCGGAATACACTGAGCAGGGCCGCGGGTTCGACCTCAGGGAGGTCGCGGGCGGCTGGCGGTTCTACACCCGGGACGTGTGCGCCCCGGTCGTGGAGCGGTTCGTCACCGACGGGCAGCAGGCGCGGCTCACCCAGGCCGCGCTGGAGACGCTCGCCGTCGTCGCCTACCGGCAGCCGGTCAGCCGCGCCCGCGTGTCGGCGATCCGCGGCGTGAACAGCGACGGGGTCATCCGCACCCTGACGCTGCGCGGCCTGATCGAGGACGCCGGGCAGGACCCCGAGTCCCAGGCCCACCTGTACCGCACCACCGGGTACTTCCTGGAGCGGCTCGGGCTCCGCGACCTCGACGAGCTGCCCGAGCTCGCCCCCTTCCTGCCCGATGACCTGCCTGACGACATAGTTGAGGACACGTGACCGAGAACGAGGGCGTGCGGCTGCAGAAGGTCCTGGCCGAGGCCGGGATCGGCAGCCGCCGCCACTGCGAGGAGCTGATCGGCGAGGGCCGCGTCACCGTCGACGGGAAGAAGGTGTTCCGGTTCGGTGAGCGCGTCGACCCCCGGCGCGCCGTCATCCACGTGGACGGCAAGCGCGTCGAGACCCGCGCCGAGATGCGCTACTACGCCATCAACAAGCCCCGCGGGGTGGTGAGCACGATGGCGGACGAACGGGGCCGCAAGTCGCTCGCCGAGTACGTCGACGTGCCGGAGCGGCTGTTCCACGTCGGCCGCCTGGACACCGACACCGAGGGCCTGATCCTGCTCACCAACGACGGCGAGCTGTCGCACCGCCTCACCCACCCCAGCTTCGGCGTCGCCAAGACCTACCTGGCGGAGATCCACGGGCCGATCCCGCGCGACCTCGGCAAGCGGCTGCGGGCCGGTGTGACGCTGGACGACGGGCCCGCCAAGGCCGACCGGTTCCGGGTGTTCGACCAGGTCGGCCGGCGTGTGCTGGTCGAGATCACCCTGCACGAGGGGCGCAAGCACATCGTGCGGCGGCTGCTGAAGGAGGTCGGGTTCCCGGTCCAGCAGCTCGCCCGAATAGAGTTCGGGCCGATCCGGCTCGGTTCGCTGAAGCCGGGCACGATGCGGGCGCTGACCGTCCACGAGGTCGGCGAGCTGTACAAGGCCGTGGGGCTGTAGAACCGGCGGCACGAGGAGGGGGAACGGCTATGGCGGTACGCGCGGTCCGCGGCGCGACGCAGGTCGACGCCGACTACCGGGACCAGATCCTGGAGGCGACGACGGAGCTCGTCTCCGCGGTGATGGAGCGCAACGAGCTGAGCACCGACGACGTCATCAGCGTCATCTTCACGACCACGCCGGACCTCACGGCCGAGTTCCCGGCGCTCGCCGCCCGCAAGCTCGGCTTCCACGAGGTGCCGCTGCTGTGCGCGTCGGAGATCGCCGTGCCGGCGGCGCTGCCCCGGGTCATCCGGCTGATGGCCCACATCGAGACGTCCCGGCCGCGCTCCGCCGTCCAGCACGTGTACCTGCGCGGTGCGACGGCGCTCCGCCTCGACATCGCCCAGTGACCCGTCCGGAGGGCAGTAGGCTGACCGGCGTGAGTGAGGACGCGGCGGCGCGGCGCATCATCGTGGTCGGGACGGGGCTGATCGGGACGTCGATCGCCCTGGCCATGCGGGAGCGGGGCGCCGAGGTGCTGCTGACCGACCGGGACGCGGCCGCGCTGGCGATGGCGGTCGAGCTCGGCGCCGGCGACCGGCTGCCGGACGGTGCGGCCGCCGGGCCCGCCGACCTGGCGGTGCTCGCGGTGCCGCCGGCGGCGGTGGCGGTGACGCTGCTGGACGCGCAGAAGCGCGGCCTCGCCACCGCCTACACCGACGTGGCGAGCGTGAAGGCGCTGCCGCTGGCGCAGGCGGCCGAGCTGGGCTGCGACCTGACGACGTTCGTGGCGGGGCACCCCCTCGCGGGCAGGGAGCGGTCCGGGCCGGGCGCGGCCCGCGCGGACCTGTTCCTCGGCCGCCCGTGGGCGCTGTGCGCGCCGCCGGAGGCGACGCCGGAGACCGTCGCTGCCGTCACGGGCCTGGTGAAGGCGTGCGGCGGGACGCCGGTGCAGGTGGACGCCGCCGAGCACGACCGGGCCGTCGCGCTGGTCTCGCACGGCCCGCACGTGGTGTCGGCCGCCGTCGCCGCCCGGCTCACCGGCGCGGACGACACGGCGCTCGGGCTCGCCGGGCAGGGCGTCCGGGACGTCACCCGGATCGCGGCCAGCGACCCGCGGCTGTGGATCGGGATCCTGTCGGCGAACTCCGAGCCGGTCGCGGACGTGCTGGAGGCCGTCGCGACCGACCTGGCGGTGGCGGCGTCGCTGCTGCGCGACGGCAGCGAGGAGGCCGCCGCGCACGTGGCGGACCTGCTGCTGCGCGGGAACGCGGGCCGCTCCCGCATCCCCGGCAAGCACGGCGGGGACCAGCCCGCCTACGCGACCGTCCAGGTGGTCATCCCGGACCGCCCCGGCGAACTCGCGATGATCTTCCAGGCGGCGGGGATCGCGGGCGTCAACATCGAGGACGTGACGATCGAGCACTCGCCGGGCCGCCCGCTGGGCGTGCTGGAGCTGTCGGTGGTGCCGGAGGCGGCCGAGGGGCTCGCCGCCGAGCTGCGCGCCCGCGGCTGGTCGGTGCCCGGCTAGCAGTACGGCTAGCGGCCCGGGAGTCGGCCCGGGGAGTCGGCGCGGAACGGTAGCCTGGTTCGCCGGGGCCCGTCCGGGGGGAACCCGCGCGCCGGCGCGGCGGAGAGCGCCGCCCGGCCCGCCCGCGGCCTCGCGCCGGAGGGCGCTCCAACGGAACAGAGAGGGAGCGATCGTGCCGCTCGTCATCGCCATGGACGGACCCTCCGGGTCGGGCAAGTCCAGCGCGTCCAAGGGCGTCGCCCGCGCACTGGGCCTCCGCTACCTGGACACCGGCGCGATGTACCGCGCCATGACGTGGTGGATGCTCCAGAACGGCGTGCCGGTCGAGGACGGCGGGGCCGTCGCGGCCCGCGCGCTCGAACCGGTCATCGAGTCCGGCACCGATCCGGACGCGCCGACGATCACGGTGGACGGGACGGACGTGTCCGGCCCGATCCGCACCCGCGAGGTGACGAACGCGGTCAGCGCCGTCAGTTCCGTCCCCGCGGTCCGCACCCGGCTCGTCGAGCTGCAGCGCGAGATCATCGGGACGGGCGGCATCGTGGTGGAGGGGCGCGACATCGGCACGGTCGTCGCCCCGGACGCGCCGGTCAAGGTGTACCTGACCGCCAGCGAGGAGGCGCGCGCGGCGCGCCGCGCGAAGGACCTCGCGGCCGACCCGGCGGCCACGGTGACCGTCACGCAGGCCGAGCAGGCGCGGCGCGACCGGCTGGACTCCACCCGGAAGGCGTCCCCGCTGACCATGGCGGGGGACGCGCACGAGATCGACTCGACGGAGCTGAGCCTGAGCGAGGTCGTCGAGACGATCGTGCGGCTCGCCAAAGAGCAAGAGTGAGCGGGCGGCCCGAGGGCCCCCGCGGAGACGGGACAGTGAGCGATTACGAGATCGAGACGGTGGACATGGAGACGGCGGACGTCGTCGAGGACGTCCCCGAGGACGCGGGGCCCGCGCCGGTCGTGGCGGTCGTGGGGCGGCCGAACGTCGGCAAGTCGACCCTGGTCAACCGGATCCTCGGCCGCCGCGAGGCCGTCGTGGAGGACGTCCCCGGAGTGACCCGCGACCGCGTCGCCTACGACGCGACGTGGAGCGGGCGCCGGTTCACCGTCGTCGACACCGGCGGGTGGCTGCCCGACTCCACCGGGCTGGCCGCGGCGATCGCCGAGCAGGCGCGGCTGGCGGTCGAGCTGGCCGACGTCGTGCTGTTCGTCGTGGACGCGACCGTCGGCGCCACCGACGTGGACGAGGCCGTGGTGGAGATCCTGCGCCGCTCCGGCAAGCCGGTGGTGCTGGTCGCGAACAAGGTCGACGGCGTGGCCGCCGAGTCCGACGCGGCGCTGCTGTGGTCGCTCGGCATCGGCGAGCCGCACCCGGTCAGCGCCCTGCACGGGCGCGGCAGCGGCGACCTGCTCGACGCGGTGCTGGCGGCACTGCCGGACGAGGCGCCCCCGGAGACGTTCGGCGAGCCGGGCGGGCCGCGCCGGGTCGCGCTGCTGGGCCGCCCGAACGTCGGCAAGTCGAGCCTGCTGAACCAGCTGGCGGGGGAGCAGCGGGCCGTCGTGGACGCGGTGGCGGGCACGACCCGCGACCCCGTCGACGAGCTGATCGAGCTCGGCGGCAAGACGTGGCGGTTCATCGACACGGCCGGGATCCGGCGGCGGCACCGGGAGAACCAGGGCGCCGACTTCTACGCCACGCTGCGCACCCGGTCGGCGCTGGAGCGCGCCGAGGTCGCGGTCGTGCTGGTGGACGCCGACCAGCCGCTCGCCGAGCAGGACCTGCGGATCATCTCGATGGTGGTCGAGTCGGGCCGGTCGCTCGTCATCGCCTACAACAAGTGGGACCTGCTGGACGAGGAGCGCCGCCACTACCTCGAACGGGAGATCGACCGTCAGCTCCACAACGCGCGGTGGGCGCCGCGCGTGAACATCTCCGCCAAGACCGGGCGGCACATGGAGAAGCTCGTGCCGGCGATCGAGACGGCCCTGGAGGGCTGGGGCACCCGCGTCCCCACGTCCAAGCTGAACCAGTTCTTCGCCGACCTGGTGAACGCGCACCCGCATCCGGTGCGCGGCGGCAAGCAGCCGCGCGTGCTGTTCGCGACGCAGGCGGGCGTGCGGCCCCCGCGGTTCGTGCTGTTCACGTCCGGGTTCCTGGAGGAGGGGTACCGGCGGTTCATCGAGCGGCGGCTGCGCGAGGAGTTCGGCTTCGCCGGGACGCCGCTCGACATCAGCATGAAGATCCGCGAGAAGCGCGGCAAGAACCGCAAGTGACCGAAATATTCGCCGTCCGGCCCGCCCGGGATCTTTCCCGGGCGGGCCGCGGCGTGTCAGTATGCATCCTGCGGGCAGTGAGTAAGTCTTCCATTACTCGCTGATCCCGCCGGTGGTGTTCGGCCGGTGACCGGGGTGTCCGGCATCGGGAGCGGGTCGAGGGGTACGACGTGAAGCTCTTGCTGCTGATCTCCTGTGCGGTCGTCTGCGTGGCGCTGAGCTTCGCGTGGCGGGAGCCGTGGATCGGCGGCGTCGGCCTCCTGATCGCCTTCGTGGCCATGTTCACCGACCGCGACGACGTGCGGCTCGACGACGAGCGCGGCAGCTACGAGACGACCAAGTCCGTCCGCAACATGCGCAGGCGCGACCGGTAGCCGTTCCGATCCGAGAATCGCGCCGGTGCGTCCGTTCAGCGGTCGTAGCGGTGCTCGCCCGCGACCGGCTGGTCGCCGTACCGCGGCGGGGACGGCGCCGGCCCAGGCGGGTTCTCCCGCGCGTAGCGTCCGTACACCAGCGGCTGCGTGGTGCCGGAGTCCGGCCGTTCGGCTTCCTGCGCTTCGGCGGACTCGCGTGCCGCCTCCCGGGCGCCGACCACGGCGAATCGGCCGAGCGCCAGGCCGGCGAGGAACGCGATGACGACGCCCAGCCCGGTGAACCCGGCGAGCTGCTCGGCGATCCGCTGGCCCTCGCCCGTCCCGAGCGGGGCGCCGACACCGGAGGCGTCCCACAGCGGGGCGACGGTGTGCCCAACGGCGAACCAGGCGCCGCCGAGCGCGGCGAGCCAGGCGCCGAACATCGCGAACACGCGGTTGGCGCCCGCGAGCACGATCAGGCCGCCCACGACGACGGCCGCCGCGGGGGCGATGCTGAGCTGGAGCCGGTCGGTGTCGTAGACCCACGTCTCGTCCGGTGCGAAGCCGAAGCCGAAGTACGGGCCGGCGAAGGGCAGCAGCCCGCCCCACAGGCCGAGCAGCACCAGGAGCGTCCCGCTGAGCAGGCCCCGGGTGCGGGGTGCGCGCATGGTCCCAGTCATGATCATTCCTCCTGACCGGGCGGGGGATTTCGTTTGAATCACCCAATACCCGGAGCAATCCACTCCACACAGCCGGGAAAGGCCCTCCCATGGACGCGGAGATCACCGCGAAGATCACCATCGTGTACGCGCGGGAGGAGCCGCCGGATCACTGGGAGGCCGCGGTCTTCCTCGCCGGGCCGACGCCCCGCTCCGCGGACGTCCCGTCGTGGCGGCCCGAAGCGGTGGCGGAGCTTCGCCGCAAGTGGCGCGGGGACGGGCGGCTCGTTGTGTTCGTCCCGGAGGACCGGCACGGCCGCTACCCCGACTACGACGCCCAGGTCGGCTGGGAGGAGCGCTGCCTGCACCTGTCCGACGAGGTGATCTTCTGGGTCCCGCGCGACCTGGCCACCATGCCCGCGTTCACCACGAACGTGGAGTGGGGGATGTGGCACGACAGCGGGCGCGCGGTGTTCGGCGCGCCGCCCGGGGCCCCGCGGAACCGCTACCTGCTGCACTACGCCGCCGCGTCCGGCGTGCCGGCGGCGGCCGACCTCGCGGAGACGGTCGCGGTCGCGCTCGCGCGGATCGGCGCCGGCGCCGCCCGGCGGGGCGGGGAACGGGCGGTGCCGCTGCTGCTCTGGCGCGAGCGGCCCTTCCAGGACTGGTACGCGGCGCAGCGGAGGGCGGGGAACGAGCTGCTCGGCGCCCGGGTGGTGTTCCGGTTCGGGGTGTGCTGGGGCCTGCACGTCCGGATGCGGGTGGCGGCCGAGGACCGGGTGAAGGACAACGAGGTCGTCATCGGACGGCCCGACATCTCGGCCGTCGTCCTCCACCGCCCCGGCCGGACGCTGGACGACGCCGAGATCGTGCTCGTCCGCGAGTTCCGCAGCCCGTGCGCGGACGGGTTCGTCCACGAGCTGCCCGGCGGCTCCGGACCCGGCGGCGCGCTGGAGAACGCGCTGGCGGAGGTCGCCGAGGAGACCGGGCTCGTGCTGGCCCCGGCGCGGCTGCGCGAGCACGGGACGCGGCAGGTGAACGCCACGATGTCCGCGCACCGCGCGCATCTGTTCTCGGTCGAGGTCACCGAGGAGGAGCTGGCGCAGCTGCGCGGGTCCGGCCCGCACGGGGTGGCGGCGGAGGGGGAGCGCACCTACGTGGAGGTGACTCCGTTCGGCCGCATCAGGCGGGAGCGGCTCGTGGACTGGGCCACCCTCGGCATGATCGCGGAAGCCCTGCTGGAGCCGGCGCCCGGCGCCTGAGAGGCTCTCGCATCTGCCAACCTTGAAGTATTCACTACTGGCATCTACTGGGCTTGGAGCGGTCTAGAACTGGCATCTGCGGAACGGTACGCTGGGCGGCGTGACGACGTTCCGGATCAGTGAGGCCGCCGCGCTGCTGGGGGTCAGTGCGGACACCGTCCGGCGCTGGGTGGACGGTGGCCGCCTCCCCGCCTCGCGCGACGAGCACGGGCACCGGCTGGTTCCGGGCGCCGAGCTCGCCGCCTTCGTGCGCGAGCAGGCGCGCGGCGCCGCGCCGTCCGACCAGGGCGAGCGGTTCTCCTCGGCGCGCAACCGGCTGCGGGGCATCGTGACCGAGGTCGTGCGCGACGGGGTGATGGCGCAGGTCGAGATCCAGGCCGGGCCGTTCCGGGTGGTGTCGCTCATGAGCCGCGAGGCGGCCGACGACCTCGCGCTGGAGGTGGGCGTGGTCGCCGAGGCGGTCGTGAAGTCCACCAACGTCGTCGTCGAGGTGGCCGAGCCGTCCTGACCTCGGGGAGCAGCACATGTTCAAGCGCGCACTGGCGGTGGTGTCCCTGCTGGTCGCCGCCGTGTCCGGATGCGGGGACGTCGATGACGGCGGCTCGCCGGGCGCGCGCGGCGGCGAGGCGCTGACGGTGTTCGCGGCGGCGTCGCTCACGGAGGTGTTCACCGGGCTCGGCGAGGAGTTCGAGGCTGCGCATCCCGGCGTGCGGGTCAGGTTCAACTTCGCCGGGAGTTCGACCCTCGCGCAGCAGATCACGCAGGGCGCGCCGGTGGACGTCTTCGCGGCGGCCAGTCCCGCCACTATGGCGACGGTCGCCGGCGCGGGCGACGCGGCCGGGCAGCCGCGGGTGTTCACCCGGAACCGCCTGGTCATCGCCGTCCCGAAGGACGACCTGGGTGCGGTGGAGTCGGTCGGCGACCTGTCCAAGTCGGGCCTCAAGGTCATTCTGTGCGCCGTTCAGGTGCCCTGCGGTGCCGCGGCGGAGAAGGCTCTCGGCGCCGCCGGGGTGAAGGTCGAGCCGGTGTCGCGGGAGCAGGACGTCAAGGCCGTCCTCACCAAGGTCGGTATCGGGGAGGCCGACGCCGGGCTCGTCTACCGGACCGACGCCAAGGCGGCCGGCGGAAGGGTCAGGGGGATCGAGTTCCCCGAGTCCGCGCGGGCCCTCAACGACTACTCGATCGTCGAGGTGGCCGAGGCTCCGCACAGCGCACTCGCGAAGGAGTTCATCGAGTTGGTGCTGGGAGCGCAGGGCAGGGCGGCGCTGACCCGGGCGGGCTTCGAGGCGCCATGAAGGCGCCGAAGGCGCTCCGGGGGGTGCGGGGGGTCGTCCCCCCTCGAAGGGGCAGGCAGGCGCTCCGGGACTCGGACCGGTTGCCGGGGCGGCCGCCGCTGGTGCTGCTGGTGCCGGCGCTGGCGGGGCTCGCGTTCCTGGTGCTGCCGCTGCTCGGGCTGCTCGTCCGGGCCCCGTGGTCCACGCTCGGGACCCGCCTCATGCAGCCGCAGGTGCTGGACGCGCTGCGGCTCTCGATGGTCACCGCCACCCTCGCCACCGGCCTGTGCCTGCTGTTCGGCGTCCCGCTGGCCTGGACGCTGGCGCGGGTCCGGTTCCCGGGCGCCGGCCTGGTCCGGGCGCTGGTGACGGTGCCGCTGGTGCTGCCGCCGGTGGTCGGCGGCGTCGCGCTGCTGCTCGTGCTCGGGCGCCGCGGGCTGGTCGGCGGATGGCTGGATTCCACATTCGGGATCACGTTCCCGTTCACCACCGCCGGGGTGGTGCTGGCCGAGACATTCGTGGCGATGCCGTTCCTTGTGATCAGCGTGGAGGGCGCGCTGCGCGCCGCGGACCTGCGCTACGAGGAGGCCGCGGCCACCCTGGGCGCGGGACGCTGGACGATCTTCCGGCGGGTGACGCTGCCGCTCGTCGCGCCCGGCGTCGTGGCCGGTGCCGTGCTGTGCTGGGCGCGGGCCCTGGGCGAGTTCGGCGCGACGATCACCTTCGCGGGCAACTTCCCGGGCCGGACGCAGACGATGCCGCTGGCCGTCTACCTGGCGCTGGAGACCGACCCGGAGGCCGCGATCGTGCTGAGCCTCGTCCTGCTGGCGGTGTCGGTCGTGGTCCTCGCCGCTCTGCGGGGCCGGTGGATGGAGACGTTCAGATGAGCGGTGAACGGGGGGTGTGGGGTCGTCCCTCCACAGGGAGCACGACGAGCGGCGACGGAGGGTTGGACGCGCGGCTCGTGGTGCGGCGGGCCGCGTTCGATCTGGACCTCGCGCTCACCGCCGAGCCGGGGGAGGTCGTCGCGCTGCTCGGGCCGAACGGGGCGGGCAAGAGCACCGCGCTGCGCGCGCTGGCGGGCCTCGTCCCGACGGCCGGTGGCCACATCCGGCTGGACGGCGGCGACCTGGGCGCGCTGCCGCCCGACCGCCGCGGCATCGGCATGGTGTTCCAGGACTACCTGCTGTTCCCCCACCTCAGCGTGCTGGAGAACGTCGCGTTCGGGCCGCGCTGCCGGGGCGCCGGGCGCCGCGAGGCCCGCCGCCGCGCCGCGCGGTGGCTGGAGCGCGTCGGCCTCGCGGAGTTCGCGTCCGCCCGGCCGCGGGCGCTGTCCGGCGGGCAGGCGCAGCGGGTCGCGCTGGCGCGGGCGCTGGCGGTCGAGCCGGGCCTGCTCCTGCTGGACGAGCCGCTCGCCGCCCTCGACGCGCACACCCGGCTGGAGATCCGCGCCGCGCTGCGCCGGCACCTCGCCGGTTTCGCGGGCGCGGCCGTCCTGGTGACGCACGACCCCCTGGACGCGATGGTGCTGGCCGACCGCCTCGTGGTCGTGGAGGGCGGGCGCCTCGTCCAGGAGGGGACTCCCGCCGAGGTGGCCCGCCGGCCCCGCACCGACTACGTCGCGCGCCTGGTCGGGCTGAACCTGTACCGGGGGCACGCGAAGGCGGGCTCGGTGGTGATCGACGGGGACGCCGCCGGGACGCTCGACACGGTCGACTCGCTCGACGGTGAGGTGTTCCTCGCCTTCTCGCCATCCTCGGTGGCGCTGTACCGGACCCGGCCCGACGGCAGCCCCCGCAACCTCTGGCGCGCCCGCGTCGCGGCGATCGAACGGCAGGGCGACCGGGTCCGGGTCCGGCTGTCCGGGCCGCCTTTCGACGCCGTCGCGGACATCACGCCGGCGGCCGTCGCGGAGCTCCAATTGTCCGAGGGCAGCCTGATATGGGCGGCCGTGAAGGCCACCGAGACGCACGTTTACCCAGCTTGACCGGTACCTGGACGTTACGTGGCTCCGCTCCGCCCGTCATCGCCGTACGTAGGTGATATCCGCCACAAAAGGGGCATGGAAGGGCCAATAGGGGACGGGATTGGTCCAGACCAAATGGCAAAAACGGCGGGTCTTGTTCATCATGCAAGGATCTGCGAACAGCTGAAGGAGTTGCCCGTGTCCAACCAGGTCTCCGGCCTCGACCAGGCCCCAACCGGCCACACCGAACTGATCGAGTGGGTACGCGGGATCGCCGAGCTGACCAAGCCGGACCGCGTCGAGTGGTGCGACGGCTCGGACGCGGAGTGGGAGCGCCTGACCGGCCTCCTCGTCGAGCAGGGCACCCTCACGCGGCTCGACCCCGCGAAACGGCCGAACAGCTTCTACGCCGCGTCCGACCCGACCGACGTCGCCCGCGTGGAGGACCGCACGTTCATCTGCTCGGAGAAGGAGGAGGACGCCGGCCCCACCAACAACTGGGTCGCGCCCGCCGAGATGAAGGAGACCCTGAACGGTCTCTTCGACGGCTGCATGAAGGGCCGCACCATGTACGTGGTGCCGTTCTGCATGGGCCCCCTCGGCGGCAACATCTCGCAGCTCGGCGTGGAGATCACCGACTCGGCCTACGTCGCCGTGTCCATGCGGATCATGACGCGGATGGGCGAGGGCGCGCTGCGGCTCATCGAGGAGCGCGGGTCGTTCGTCAAGGCCGTCCACTCCGTCGGCGCCCCCCTTGAGCCCGGCCAGGAGGACGCCAAGTGGCCGTGCAACTCCACGAAGTACATCACCCACTTCCCCGAGACCCGGGAGATCTGGTCCTTCGGGTCCGGGTACGGCGGCAACGCGCTGCTCGGCAAGAAGTGCTACGCGCTGCGGATCGCGTCCACGATGGCGCGGGACGAGGGCTGGATGGCCGAGCACATGCTCATCCTGAAGCTCACGCCGCCCACCGGTGAGACCCGCTACGTTGCGGCGGCGTTCCCGTCCGCGTGCGGCAAGACGAACCTCGCGATGCTGGAGCCGACCATCCCGGGCTGGAAGGTCGAGACGATCGGCGACGACATCGCCTGGATGCGGTTCGGCGACGACGGCCGCCTCTACGCGATCAACCCGGAGGCCGGCTTCTTCGGCGTCGCGCCCGGCACCGGCGCGAGCACCAACGCCAACGCCGTGAAGACGCTGTGGGGCAACAGCATCTTCACCAACGTCGCGCTCACCGACGACGGCGACGTGTGGTGGGAGGGCCTCACCGACGAGCCGCCCGCGCACCTGACCGACTGGCGCGGCAACGACTGGACGCCGGACTCCGACACCCCGGCCGCGCACCCGAACGCCCGCTTCACCACCCCGGCCGGGCAGTGCCCGATCATCGCCGACGAGTGGGAGGACCCGAAGGGCGTCCCGATCTCGGCGATCCTGTTCGGCGGCCGCCGCGCGTCCGCGGTCCCGCTGGTCACCGAGTCGTTCGACTGGCAGCAGGGCGTGTTCCTCGGCGCCAACGTCGCGTCGGAGAAGACCGCCGCCGCCGAGGGCGCGGTGGGCGAGCTGCGCCGCGACCCGTTCGCCATGCTGCCGTTCTGCGGCTACAACATGGGCGACTACTTCGGCCACTGGCTGAAGATCGGCAAGGCGACCGACCCGGAGAAGCTCCCGCGGATCTACTACGTCAACTGGTTCCGCAAGAACGCCGACGGCAAGTTCATCTGGCCGGGCTTCGGCGAGAACAGCCGCGTGCTGAAGTGGATCGTGGAGCGGCTGAACGGGCAGGCCGACGCGGTCAAGTCCCCGATCGGGCACCTGCCGACCAGGGAGGCGCTCGACACCGAGGGCCTGGCGATCGACGATGCCGACCTCGACACGCTGCTCACGGTGGACACCGAGGTGTGGAAGCAGGAGGCCGCCCTCGTCCCCGAGCACTTCGAGAAGTTCGGCGACCACATGCCGAAGGCGCTGTGGGACGAGTACCACGACCTGGTCCGCCGCCTGGAGCACTGACCCCGGGGGCCGGTAGGGCATGAACCGAGACCGGTCGCGGGCGCCTGCGGGCGTCCGCGGCCGGTCTTGACGTTTCCGCAGGTGTAGGGGCCGGACGTGGGGAGACATATCGGACAGGAGGTCCGTTATGTTCGATTTGATGGCCCGCCATTGGTGGGTGCTCGCCGTGCGCGGCGCCTTCGCGATCCTGTTCGGCGCCGTCGCCCTCATCTGGCCGGCCATCACCGTCTGGGCGCTGGTAGTGCTGTTCGGCGCCTTCGCGCTGGCGGACGGCCTCGTCGCCGTGATGCTGGCGGTGCGCGGCACGACGGGCGCGCCGCGCGGCCTGCTCGCGCTGTCGGGCGCCGCGGGCATCGCGCTCGGCATCGCGGCGATCGGCTGGCCGGGCATCACCGCGTTCGTCCTGCTGATGCTGATCGCCGCGTGGGCGGTCGCCACCGGGGTGCTGGAGATCGTCGCCGCGATCGCGCTGCGCAAGGAACTGCGGGGGGAGTGGGCGTACCTGCTCTCCGGCGCCATCTCGGTGCTGTTCGGGATCCTGCTGTTCGCGTGGCCCGTCTCCGGCGCGCTCGCCGTCGTCTGGCTGATCGGGCTGTTCGCGATCCTGACCGGCGCGGCGATGGTCGGCGCCGCCTTCCGGCTGCGGCGGCTCGGCCACGAGGCCGCGGGCCGGCACGGGATGGGCGCCGCGCCCCAGCACTAGCGGCGCCCCCGGCCACCGCCGCCGGGCGGAACCTCGACCGCGGTTGAGGTCGCATAGGATGCGCCCATGACGCGGCTTGAGCACCGGGTGTACGAACTGACCGTCGGGCAGCTCGCCGAGCGGAGCGGCGTGGCCGTCTCGGCGCTGCACTTCTACGAGTCCAAGGGCCTGATCAGCAGCCGCCGGACGGCCGGCAACCAGCGGCGCTTCAGCCGCGACACGCTCCGCCGGGTCTCGTTCATCAAGGTCTCCCAGCGGGTCGGGATACCGCTCAGCCAGATCCGCGACGCCCTCGCCACGCTCCCCGAGGAGCGCACCCCCACGGTGGCGGACTGGGCGCGGCTGTCGGAGGCGTGGCGCAGCGACCTCGACGCCCGCATCCGGCAGCTCGAACGGCTCCGCGACGACCTCACCGACTGCATCGGGTGCGGCTGCCTGTCGATGAGCAAGTGCGCCCTCGCCAACCCCTACGACAGGCTCGGCGACGAGGGCCCGGGACCGCGCAGGCTCCTCGCCGAGCGCGGCGCAGGGGACGCCGAATCCCGTCCGGGAGGCGGAGCGGACGCGGACTGCGGCGACCCCTGCGCCCCCCGGAACTAGGCCGTTCGACGCGGCCTCAGCCACGCACGCGAGCGCGTGACCTGACCGGTGAGGCGAAGCCGGAGGCGAGCCTCACCGGTCAGATCGCGAAGCGATTCGCGCTCGCACAGGCCAGGTCACGGAGCGAGCCGCCACGCGAGCGCAGTGGGCCTGAACTGCAAGAAAATCAGCGGCCGTGCGGGTCGATGCGGCGCGGGGCCGGCTCCCGTCCCGTCGGCTGGGTCGGCGCCGGACGCGCGGGGATCTGCTCGATCGGCAGCTCCATCGGCTCGTCGCCCAGCGTGAACTGCTCCCCGTGGTGCCAGAGCTTGATGCCGGGACCGTCCATCAGCTCGTAGGCGGCCGAGTCCGAGGTGACGGTGACCTTGATCCGGCTGCCCCGGTACCGCATCCGGAACGCCAGCCGGCTGATGCCGCCCGGCAGCCGCGGCGCGAAGCGCAGCTGACCGCCGCCCGCCCGCATCCCGCCGAACCCGGCGACGAGCCCGCTCCACGCGCCCGCCATCGAGGCGATGTGCAGCCCGTCGCGGGTGTTGCGGTTCAGGTCGTGCAGGTCGACCAGCGCGGTCTCGCCGAGGTAGTCGTGCGCCAGCTCCAGCTGGCCGACCTCCGCCGCCACGACGGCCTGGGTCTGCGCCGACAGTGAGGAGTCACGGACGGTGAGCCCCTCGTAGTAGGCGAAGTTCCGGACCTTCTCCTCCTCCGTGAACGCCTCCCCGCACAGGTGCAGCGCGAGCACCAGGTCCGCCTGCTTGACGACCTGCTTGCGGTACAGGTCGAAGTAGGGGTAGTTCAGCAGGAGGGGATAGTGGTCGGGCTTGGTGGCCGCGAAGTCCCAGCGGGCGTGGTGGGTGAAGCTCTCGCTCTGCGGATGGACGCCCAGCCGCTCGTCGTAGGGGATCAGCATCGCCGCCGCGGCGTCCCGCCACGACGCCGCCTCCTCCGCGTCCACGCCGAGCCGGTCGGCCGCGTCCGGATGGCGCATCGCCATCTCCGCGGCCTCCTGGAGGTTACGGCGCGCCATGAGGTTGGTGTACACGTTGTTGTCCACGACCGCGCTGTACTCGTCGGGGCCCGTGACCCCGTCGATGCGGAACACGCCGCCCACGTCGTGATGGCCCAGGCTCCGCCACAGCCGCGCGGTCTGCACCAGGATATCGAGGCCGATCTCCCGCTCGAACTGCACGTCCTCCGTGGCGTCCAGGTAGCGCAGGACGGCGTCGGAGATGTCGGCGTTGACGTGGAACGCGGCCGTCCCGGCGGGCCAGTAGCCGGAGCACTCCTGGCCGCGGATGGTCCGCCAGGGGAACGTGGCGCCCTCCAGGCCGAGCTGCACGGCCCGCTCGCACGCCAGCGGCAGCGTCATGTGCCGCCAGGCGAGCGCGTCCGCCGCGGCTCCCGGCGAGGTGTAGGTCAGCACCGGCAGGACGAACGTCTCGGTGTCCCAGAACGCGTGGCCGTCGTAGCCGGGCCCCGTCAGGCCCTTGGCCGGGATCATGCGGCGTTCCGCGCGCGCGCCCGCCTGCAGGACGTGGAACATGCTGAACCGCACGGCCTGCTGGATCTCGGCGTCGCCGTCGACCTCGACGTCCGCGCCCTCCCAGAACTCGTCCAGGTAGTCGCGCTGCTCGGAGAGCAGGCCGCCGAAGCCGGTCCGCCGCGCGCCCGCGAGGGCCCCGACCACCTGGTCGTGCAGGGCGGGACGCGACCGCTGGCTCGACCACCCGTACGCGATGTACTTGACGATGCGGAGCTTCTGGCCGGGCTCCAGCCGCGTCGCGACCGTCAGCCGGCCGACGTCCTTGGAGCTCTCGGTGTCGATCGTCGTCGACTCGGGGCCCTGGATGTCGTGCGACATCCCCGCGGCCATCCGCAGCCCGCTCTGCCGCGTCCGGTGCAGCAGCAGGACCTTGGTCCCGTTGGCGACGTGCTCCTCGCCGACCAGCGGACTCTCCAGGATCGCGGAGGCGCGCGGGTCCTTGCCGCCGCCGGGCAGCGCCTCGTTGGCCACCAGCTCCGACTGCGCGACGATCCGGACCGCCTCGTCCACCGGCTCGACCTCGTAGCAGATCGCCGCGACGGCCCGCTGGGTCAGCGAGACCATGCGGACCGAGGTCACCTTGACCGTCTTGTCCGCGGGCGACGTCCACTCGACGTGGCGGGTGAGCGTGCCCGCCCGCATGTCCAGGTTCCGCTCGTGGTGGTGGACGCGGCCATACCGCACGTCGAACGGCTCGTCGTCCACCAGCAGCCGGATCACCTTGCCGTTGGTGACGTTGATGACCGTCTGGCCCTGCTCGGGATAGCCGTAGGCGGTCTCGGCGTGCGGCAGCGGACGCTGCTCGAAGAACGAGTTGAGGTACGTGCCCGGCATCCCGTGCGGCTCGCCCTCGTCGAGGTTGCCGCGCATGCCGACGTGGCCGTTGGACAGGGCGAACACCGACTCGGTCTGCGCCAGCCGGTCCAGCCGGAGCTCCGGCTCGCGGACGCACCACGGCTCCACCGTGAACAGGGGCCGGTCGATCGCGCCCTGGCCCTCCCGCTCGATCACTCAACCTCCAACATCTCGGACAGGTCAGACACCACGATGTCCGCGCCGTGCTCGGCCAGGGCCGCGCCGTGCGCGTCGTCCATGCGATTGACGCCCACAACGTAGGCGAATCCGCCGGCACGTCCAGCCTGGACGCCGGCGAGCGCGTCCTCGAACACCACCGCCTGCGCGGCGGGGACGCCCAGCTCCCGGGCGGCCGCGAGGAACGTGTCGGGGGCGGGCTTGCCGGGCAGGCCCCGCTCCGCGGCGATCACGCCGTCGACCCGGGCGTCGAACAGGTCGGTGATGCCGACCGTCGCCAGCACCTGGACGGTGTTGGCGCTGGACGACACGACCGCCGTCTTCAGCCCCCGCTTCCGCGCCGCGCGGACGTAGTCGACGGACCCCTCGAAGACCTCGACGCCCTTCTCCTCGATGAACTTGAGGACCAGCGCGTTCTTGCGGTTGCCGAGGCCGCGGACGGTCTCGGCCTCCGGCGGGTCGTCGGGGGAGCCCTCCGGCAGCTCGATGCCGCGCGACTCCAGGAACGAGCGCGTCCCGTCCTCGCGCTTCTTGCCGTCGACGTAGCGGCCGTAGTCCTTCACGGGGTCGAACTCGGTGAACGCCTCACCGGTCCGGTCCGCCCGCTCCCCGAGGTAGCCGTCGAACATCTCCTTCCAGGCGGCGGCATGGACGGCCGCCGTCCGGGTCAGCACCCCGTCGAGATCGAAGAGACACGCCGCTGCCTCGTCGGGCAGTCCCAGCATCCGTAACCCCCTGGAGAATGTCACCATTGAAGAGATCCCTGGTACGCGCGCCGCATACTCGGGCCGGACCCTGGGATGGGGGCCGCGACCGCTCGAACGCGGGGATCACGATCCCCGTACAACCCCTTGGTCAGGGTCGCACACGAGGAGGAATGATCCAATGCAAAAGGCGCGTATCGGCGTCACAGGGCTGGCGGTCATGGGCCGCAACCTGGCCCGCAACCTCGCCCGGCACGGTCATCCCGTCGCCGTGCACAACCGTACCGCCACCCGGACCAAGGCGCTCGTAGATCAGTTCGGTGCGGAGGGAACGTTCCTTCCGGCGGAGACGCCCGAGCAGTTCGTCTCCTCCCTGGAGCGCCCCCGGCGCTTGGTGATCATGGTGAAGGCGGGCGGCCCGACCGACGCCGTGATCAACGAGTTCACCCCGCTGCTGGAGCCCGGCGACATGATCGTCGACGGCGGCAACGCGAACTTCGCCGACACCCGCCGCCGCGAATCCGCCCTCCGCGAACGCGGCCTCCACTTCGTCGGAACCGGCATCTCGGGCGGCGAGGAAGGCGCCTTGCACGGCCCCAGCATCATGCCTGGCGGCTCTGCCGAGTCCTACGAGGCCCTAGGCCCTCTGCTGGAGGACATCTCCGCCAAGGTGGACGGCACGCCCTGCTGCACCCACGTCGGCCCCGACGGCGCCGGCCACTTCGTGAAGATGGTGCACAACGGCATCGAGTACGCCGACATGCAGCTGATCGCCGAGTCCTACGACCTGCTCCGGCACGCCGCCGGCCTCGCCCCGGCCGAGATCGCCGAGGTCTTCCGCACCTGGAACACCGGCCGGCTGGAGTCCTACCTCATCGAGATCACCGCCGAGGTCCTGGCGCACACCGACGCGTCCACCGGCAAGCCGTTCGTGGACGTCGTCCTCGACCAGGCCGAGCAGAAGGGCACCGGCCGCTGGACGGTGCAGACCGCCCTCGACCTCGGCGTCCCCGTCGGCGGCATCGCCGAGGCCGTCTTCGCCCGCTCGGTGTCGGGCCACGCGGCGCTCCGCGAGGCGTCCCGGAACCTGCCCGGCCCGTCCCGCACCGGCGACGCGGGCTCCGGCTTCGCCGACGCCGTCGAGCGGGCCCTGTACGCGTCCAAGATCGTCGCGTACGCGCAGGGCTTCCACCAGATCCAGGCGGGCAGCGCCGAGTACGGCTGGAACATCGACCTGGGCGCGATGGCCACCATCTGGCGCGGCGGCTGCATCATCCGCGCCCGCTTCCTGGACCGCATCCGCGCCGCCTACGAGACCGACCCGGAAACCCCGACCCTCCTCACCGACGACCACTTCACCGAAGCCCTCGGCGAAGCCCAGGACGCCTGGCGCGAGGTAGTCTCCACCGCCGCACGCCTCGGCATCCCGGCCCCGGGCTTCTCCACGGCCCTGTCCTACTACGACTCCCTACGCGCCGCCCGCCTACCGGCCGCCCTGACCCAGGGCCAACGCGACTACTTCGGCGCCCACACCTACCGCCGCGTAGACCGCGAAGGCACCTACCACACCCTCTGGGCCGCCGACCGCACCGAGGAACCCGGCTGACCCACCGCTCCATTCGCGACGCCCCGCGAACAAAGCCGCCCCGCCCTGGACACCCCAACGGCTTTGGACGAGATGAGTTCGTCTCAAGACCGCAGGTGTTGAGGTCAGGGTGCCTCGGCACGGATCCTGTCGAGCAGGCTCCGCCATTCTTCCCTGGTGAATTCCAGAGTCGGGCCGTTGCCATGAAGCTTGGTGTCGCGGACGCCGATCGTTCCGTTGGTAGCCCGACCAGCCTCGATGCATCCGCCGTTCGGCTCGCTGTGGCGGGACTTGCGCCAGTCGTGGAAGCTCTTGGTCATGCCCCCGATCCTGTCTGCTCGGTAAGCCTGCTGGCTACCCGATCGAGGAAGGTGATGCTGTCTTCGCGGGACAGGGCGGCCTCACACAGGCGGCCATAAAGGCTTGTATAACGTGCTACCTCACCTCGATGGGTCAGGACGTGATCGGCGGTGACAGTATCGACCACGGCCATCGGCGGGTCGCCGGGGTCAACGAACGTGTACAGGTAGAAGTCTGACTTGGGGAGGAAGCCTCCGGGGACCTGAGCGTCGTGCCTGAGCACGCGTATGGTTATGCGCTCTTCCTCCGAGACCCTTCTGATCATGTGCTTGAGCTGGGCAGCCATTGCTCGTGGTGGCACGGCAAGCCGGTGGATCACGCATTCGTCCAGGACGGTTTCGTAGGTCGGGCCGTCCGGCCGGAGTAGCTCGCGTTGCCGCCGCATGCGGGCTTCGGCCATACGCTCCGGGACGTAGTCGAGCTTCCCCTGACACTGATCCAGATCGACGAGCGCCGAGATGAACTCGGGGGCCTGCAAGACCGCAGGCATCGCGGTCTGGTTGTAGTCGCGCACCGTGGCGGCGCTGTACTCAAGGTCGGCGTAGAGCTTCTGGCGGGGACCCATGGACACGCCGTACTTGTCCCACCAGCCCTTGTGTGCAGCTTCGCGGACGAGCTTGAGGAGCTTGTCGTACTGGCTTCCGGTGACTTCGAGGACCTCAAGCATGTTCATGATCTCGCCCACGTCCGGACGGCCCTGGGCGTTCTCCAGCCGGGAGATCTTGGTACGGGAGTAGTACATGAGCTGAGCCAGGCCATCGGTGGTGAGGCCACGGCTCTCGCGAAGCTTGCGGATCTCGGCCGCCAGTCGCCGGCGGCGGACGTAGGGGCTGGGCATGGCCGTCCTCCCGAAGTCGCGGGGGTAATGATCTGTTCGGATCGATGACCCTCTGTGTTCGACCGCTCGCGAGCAATCCTAAGGTCACGCTCGGTCAAACATCCGACGTGACAGCCGCCCCAGCCAATATCCGCACGTCCATACTTCGCACGCGAAAGACTCACCCGCCGGCCCGCCGCCCCAGGTTCAGCCAAATGGCCCAAATGCCGCATACGCCTGACTTGCGAGCGCGCGCCTGCGGTTGGGGCATCAGAAGTCAGCACGACCCTTCTGGAGGTGCGCGCTAAGGGGTGGTAGCAAGCCTCCCTCAGCGTTTCCGCGCCGCGCGTTGTCCCCCACACCAAGCGGGCTATAAGTCCCGGTCGGCACCGCCACCGCTGTTACATGGACGGTCAGTTGGACTTGGACTAGCCCGAACCTGCCCATCCACCTTCAGGACCTTGGAGCGGGTGGGGCGCGTCAAGGACGGCTAGCTTGAGCCCATCCCGGTCAACTTCTGCGGGCGTGGCCCGATGATGGGCGAACTAAGTGTCTTCCTCGGCCGGGGGACAAGTTGATTCCCGTTGCACATCGAGCCACTGCTCTGTGTAGGCCGTGGTCTCTTCGATGAACTGCTCTAGTCCTGCACGGTCGAAGTCTGCCTCGGCGATGAGGTGCAGCAAGATGAATATCTGGGCGGGCAGGACGGTCTCTGCATCGTCTGGGCCGCCATCCCTGGGCGGAGGGGCGCCCACGGCGCGGCGTATCAGGTCTTCGGCGGCGAGAGCGTTGATCACGAGCGCGTCCTCGCCAGCCATGATTCGCAAGTCGGCGACGAAGCGGACAATATCGCCGACGGTGTAGGTGGGCGAGAACCTGCGGCGTACCGCGAGGGTGAACGCCCCGTAGAGCAGCGACATGTACCCGGCCGCTGTCTCGTCGTCCTTCTGCATCTTGTCCTGCAAGGGCACCCATGCATCCGGCCCCTCTAACAGGAACGACCGCAAAGCGACGATGTTCTCCTCGCGAACCCCAACGGTAGAGTAGTCCATCTACCCGAGCAACTGATTAGCCAAGGAACGGGCGTCGGCCAAGAAGGCGTTGAGTTCGGTGTCGGTGAACTGCTCCTGACCCACCAGAGTCGCCAGAAGAACGATTTGGTGACCGAACTTCTTGTCCTTATCTGCGTCGACTATCGTACCCTTTTCCAGTAGGTGCAGTATCAGACTCTCGGCGATGCGAGGATCGATTATGTCTGACATTTCATCGTCTATTTCGCGCACTTGTGCAACGAAGTCGACGACTTCGGATTCGTTCGACTTGATTCCGTCCTTAATAAATCGGCGCTCTACTGCTTCAATGAAGGCGGCGGCAACCAGTGCCGCGTATTCTGTATTGGCCTCATCGCGGGCAAGTTGTTTCGCCAGTCGCAGATGTTCGTCGCGCTGCCCCGCCAGCTGAGCGCGCAACGTCGATACCTGGTGATCAGTTATCGGCATGTTGTGTTCCCCTTAGTCGTCGTAGAAATCTGATTCCGTGTCGGGTTGCTTCGGTTCCGATTATGGCTATGCCGACCACTCCGAGTGCGGCGTTCCCCGTTTTTAGTGGTTGATCGGCTGGGCCTATTTGGTCGCCCTTGGTACGGGCGCCACTTGTCTGGCCCTTTGGTTCTATTCGTTCCAGACCTTTTTGGGCAGGCTTGGCGTACTCATCCAAAGCCTTGCTTGCATCGTCGGGCTTATCAAAGATTGAGCGGTAAAGGTCAAGTCGGCGAGATTGATTCTCAGGATTGCGTCTGTAGTCTCGGGATGCAGGGTCGTCCTGGGGGTTGCGAGGCTCGCCGCGGCCTGCGGTGTCGTTTCCCTGATCGCGGCTCGGTGGGGCAGGTCGACCGTCACTGTCGAAGGCTATTCCGGTTCGGCCTTGGAAGGGGCTGGGCTCCTCTGCTTCGGTTATATTCGCTTCTCGCGGAGCCCGTTCCGTATCGGAGTCATTCTCCGGCTGATAGCGGCGTTCGAGAATTACCTTGCCTCGACTGTCGGAGCGGACATCGAGAAGTATGGGATTGGTCTTTCCTTCCTGATCTGTCTCGTTGGTCTCGTGCGGGGACGGCTCGGAGCCAGCATCACCGGCCTTTTTATCATGGTCGCCGTCTTGGTTGCCGGGAGTCTCTTGTGATTCCGGTGCCTGAACTGTTTCTCCGGGTGGCGGCGGGCTGTTGTCGCTGCTGGGCTCGCCGGGGTCGTCGGCGTGGGAGCCGGTGTCGGGGACGGGTTCGGTGGCTTCGGTGTTCTGGCCTGTCGGGTTGTCTCCGGGTTCGGTATTGGTATCGGCGGGGTCCGGCTGGTCGGCGCCGCCGGCGAGAGGGGTGGGTTGCTCGGCTGATTCCGGCCGGGGTAGATCGGCGCCGTTCGCGGACCCGCCCAGGATCTGTGAGCCTTGCTCAGCGATTCGGGGCGGGTCGGTGGTCCCTTCCTGTGAATCCAACTCGCCCGTTGTAGTGCCTGGACGGGGTTCCTGTGGGCCGGCGGGCTGGTCGGTGGTTGCCGCTGCTGGCTGGCGGGCGTCGTCGGTGGGCCTGTCGGCGTCGCGGGGGTTGTCCTCGGGGG
>NZ_SMKB01000008.1:0-76170 GCF_004348575.1 Actinomadura sp. 7K534 | reverse complement strand
GCGGGAGCGTCGGTCGCGGGGGGGCGCGGTGGCGCCCCGGGTTTCTTCACGGACGCCCGGGAGGGTTCGGAGGGCGGCTCCGCGGGCGCTCCGGCGGCGGGCCGGCCGGCCGGTGCCCCGGCTCGCGCGGTGCGGCGTGGCGGTGGCGCGCCGGACGGGTCGGAACCCCGCGCGGCCCGCTCTTCCGCGGTCTCCGCCACCGGGCCGGTCTCGGCGGCCCGGACGGCGTCGTTCACCGCGTCGGTCGATACCACCTCACCGGGCACCCAGCCTCCTCGATCCATCCGGACGCATGATCATCGCGCCCCGCGGGATGCGCCCGTCCCCACCGGTCCCTGATGGGCGCCAGTGTATCCGGCGCCCTTTTCGTACTAGACCGTAACCAGCGAATGGACGTCCATATTCCGCAGCTTGTCGCGCCCCTGCAGGAACGACAGTTCGAGGAGGACCGACAGGCCGGCGACCTCGGCGCCGCTGCGGCGGACGAGATCGGCGGCGGCCCTGGCCGTCCCTCCCGTGGCCAGGACGTCGTCGACGATCAGCACACGGTCTCCGGAGTCGAGGGCGTCGAGGTGGATCTCGATCGTCTCGGTCCCGTACTCGAGATCGTAGGTCTCCGCGTCGGTCCGCGACGGCAGTTTCCCCTTTTTCCGCACCGGGACGAACCCCGCGCCGAAGTGGTAGGCGACGGGCGCGGCCAGGATGAACCCGCGGGCCTCGATCCCGACGATCTTGTCGATGGTGCCGCGGCCGTGGTGGTTGACGATCGCGTCGACCACGCCTGCGAACGCGACGTGGTCGGCCAGCAGGGGGGTGATGTCCTTGAAGACCACCCCGGGCTTGGGGTAGTCGTCCACGTCGCGGATCCGCTCCCGGATCAGCTTTGCGAGGTCCACCATGCGCTCCTACCTGCCTCCGCGTCGTTTCCGCCGGGTTCCGCGTCCGGGGCCGCAGACGAAGACGGCGGCGGACTCGCTCCGCCGCCGTTCTCGTCTAATACGTCTGGTACGTCTTCCGCTCAAGCCGGCCGGCGCCGGCGGCGGGGGTTCCGCCGGCCTCGTGCCCTGACCGGTGCGGCGTCAGGCGCCGGACTTGCCGGTGGCCTTGACCTTCGCGCGGCCCTTGGGCTTGTCCTCGGGCTCGGCCTCGCCGGCCGCGGCGGTCTCGCCCGCCTTGCCGTCCTCGTCCTCGGTCTCGCCGGCGGCCTCGTCCTGCTCGCCGGCGTCGTCCTTGGCGAGGTCGACGCGGTCGGTGCCCTCGTCGTCGTCCTCGTCCTCGTCGTCCTCGTCGAGGTCGTCGGACACGTCGTCCTTGAGGACCTGCATGACGGCCTGCTTGACGAAGCGGACCTCGACGCCTTCCGCGATCTCCAGCAGGAGGCCGTCGTCGTCGACGTCGACGACGGTGGCCTGCATGCCGCTCGTCGTCAGCACCCGCGAACCGGGCTCGATGGAGTTCTGCAGCTGCAGCTGCTCCTTCCGGCGCTTGCTCTGCGGCCGGATGAGCAGGAAGTAGAAGACCAGGGGAATGGCGAGGAGGAGGAGCAGGTTGAAGGCCCCGCTGCCGCCCGACTCCGCCGCGATAATCATGTCGCCGCCCATTACTGGGGCATCCTTCCGATGTCGTTGGCCCAGCCTTGTGACCGGACCGGTCATGTGCAACGGGACCGCCGGCTGGAGGCGGTGAACCAAGTCCCGGAGTCTAGAGAGTACGCCAGACCCCGGCAACGACGTGACGTCCGGCGACGCCGGGAAGTTCCCAACCCGTTACCGGGATGATCACTCGCCGGGCCGGCCGGTGTCCCCGTCGACGTCGAACAGCGTTCCCGCCATCGGCGCGGTCGGCGGCTGCGCGAGGCCCAGGTGGGCCCACGCCGCCGCGGTGGCGATCCGGCCGCGGGGCGTCCTCGCCAGCAGCCCCTGGCGCACCAGGAACGGCTCGGCGACGACCTCCACGGTCTCGGGCTCCTCCCCCACCGACACGGCGAGGGTGCTCAGCCCTACCGGCCCGCCGCCGAACTTGCGCATCAGCGATTCCAGCACGGCGCGGTCGAGCCGGTCGAGGCCCCGTTCGTCCACCTCGTACAACGCGAGGGCGGCCCGCGCGGATTCCTGGGTGACGGTCCCGTCGGTCCGGACCTCGGCGTAGTCGCGGACGCGGCGCAGCAGCCGGTTGGCGATGCGGGGCGTGCCGCGGGACCGCCCGGCGATCTCGGCGGCCGCGTCGTCGCCGATCTCCACGCCCAGCAGCTTCGCCGACCGCCGGACGATGATCTCCAGCTCGGCCGCGTCGTAGAAGTCCATGTGGGCGACGAACCCGAACCGGTCGCGCAGCGGGCCGGGCAGCATCCCGGCGCGGGTGGTGGCGCCGACCAGCGTGAACGGCGCGATGTCCAGGGGAATCGCGGTCGCCCCGGGGCCCTTCCCGACGACGACGTCGACGCGGAAGTCCTCCATCGCCATGTAGAGCATCTCCTCGGCGGGCCGCGCCAGCCGGTGGATCTCGTCCAGGAAGAGCACTTCGCCCTCGGCGAGGGTGGACAGCACCGCGGCGAGGTCGCCGGCCCGCTCGATCGCCGGTCCGGAGGAGATGCGCAGCGGCTGCCCCAGCTCCGCCGCGATGATCATGGCGAGGGTGGTCTTGCCGAGGCCGGGCCCGCCCGACAGCAGCACGTGGTCGGGCGTCCGGCCGCGGCGCAGCGCGCTCTGCAGGACCAGCGACAGCTGCTCGCGCACCCGTTCCTGCCCGACGAAGTCGCCGAGCTTGCGGGGCCGCAGCGCGGCCTCGATCCGCTGCTCCTCGGCCCCGTCCGCGTCCGCCGACACGAGCCGCTCCGCCCCGGCGCCCCCCGGTTCGCTCATATCCGTCATGGCTTGCTCAGCTTCCGCAGGGCGGACTTCAGCAGCGCCGCGACGGGCGGGGTGTCGCCGCTCCCGTCGAGGTCGGCGGCGACGGCGTCGACGGCCGCGTCGGCGTCCTTGGCGGACCAGCCCAGGTTGATCAGGCCCAGCTGGACCTGCTCGCGCCACGGCTCGGCGCGGGCGGGGGCGCGGGCGCCGCCGGGGCCGTCGCCGACCGGGCCGCCCAGGCGGTCCCTGAGCTCCAGGACGATGCGCTGGGCGCCCTTCTTGCCGATGCCGGGGACCTTGGTGAGAGCGGTGACGTCCTCGCTCGCCACCGCGTGCCGCAGCGCGTTCGGGGTGTGGACGGCGAGCATCGCCAGCGCCAGCCGGGGGCCGATGCCGCTGGCCGTCTGCAGCAGCTCGAAGACCGTGCGCTCGTCGTCGTCGGCGAACCCGAACAGGGTGAGCGAGTCCTCGCGGACGACGAGCGAGGTCGGCACCGTCGCCTCGTCGCCGACCCGCAGCCCGGCCAGGGTGGCGGGGGTGCACTGCACCGAGAGACCGACGCCGTGCACGTCGATCACCGCGCCGTCGGGGCCGGCGGCGGCCACCCGGCCGCTGACGAAGGCGATCACTTGACGGTTCCTCCTCTGCTCCGGGCGGCGAGCCGCGCGCGCTCGGCCCTGGCCGCCTCCTCGATCCGCGACCGCTGCGCCGCGGCGAGCCGCTGCCGCGGACCACCGCGCCACACGTGGCAGATGGCCAGGGCGAGCGCGTCGGCCGCGTCCGCGGGCTTGGGGGCCGTGTCGAGGGACAGGAGCCTGGTCACCATCCGGGTCACCTGGGCCTTGTCGGCCCGCCCGTTGCCGGTGACGGCGGCCTTGGCCTCGCTCGGGGTGTGCAGCGCGACGGGCAGCCCGCGCCGGGCGGCCGCCAGCATCGCGACGCCGGCGGCCTGCGCGGTGCCCATCACGGTGCGGACGTTGTGCTGCGAGAACACCCGCTCGACGGCGACGGCGTCGGGGCGCAGCTCGTCCATGAGCGCCTCGATGCCCGACTCGATCCCCAGCAGCCGCAGGGCGACCTCGTCGTCGGGGTCGGTCCGCACGACGGACACGTGGACCAGGTGGAGCCGCTTGCCCGGGACGCCCTCGACGACCCCGACCCCGCACCGGGTGAGCCCGGGGTCCACCCCCATCACCCGCAAGGCCACTCCTTCGATCACTTGTTCGGCCGCCAACGCTACCAACACGGGGCCGGATCGTGGAGGGCGCGGCGGGCGTGTTCTGGAAGTGGCCAGGGGTGATGGGCGGCGGGCCGGGGCTCAGTCCAGGGTGGCGAGGACGTCGTCGGAGACGTCGAAGTTCGCGTAGACCTCCTGGACGTCGTCGGAGTCCTCAAGGGCGTCCAGGAGGCGGAAGACCTTCTTGGCGTTCTCCTCGTCCAGGGGGACCGTGACGCTCGGCAGGAACTTGCTCTCGGCCGACTCGTAGTCGATCCCGGCGTCGACCAGCGCGGTGCGGACCGCGACCAGGTCGCCCGCCTCGCTGACGACCTCGAAGCTGTCGTCGCCGAGGTCGTTGACCTCCTCGGCGCCCGCGTCCAGGACGGCGAGCATCACGTCGTCCTCGCTGGTGCCCGCCTTGGGGACGATCACGACGCCCTTGCGGTTGAACATGTAGGACACCGAGCCCGGGTCGGCGAGGGAGCCGCCGTTGCGGGTGAGTGCGACGCGGACCTCGGAGGCCGCGCGGTTGCGGTTGTCGGTCAGGCACTCGATCAGGACGGCGACCCCGCCGGGCGCGTAGCCCTCGTAGGTGATGGTCTGCCAGTCCGCGCCCCCGGCCTCCTCACCGGCGCCGCGCTTGCGCGCGCGCTCGATGTTGTCGTTGGGGACGGAGTTCTTCTTCGCCTTGTAGATGGCGTCGTAGAGGGTCGGGTTGGCGTCCGGATCGCCGCCGCCCGTACGGGCCGCCACCTCGATGTTCTTGATCAGTTTGGCGAAGAGCTTGCCCCGTTTCGCGTCGAGGGCCGCCTTCTTGTGCTTCGTCGTCGCCCACTTGGAATGGCCGGACATCTGTCACTCCTCCTCTGTGGTCCGGCGCACCAGATCGGCGAAGTAGTGGTGCACGCGGAAATCGCCTGTCAACTCCGGATGGAACGCGGTCGCCATGAGGCGCCCCTGGCGGACGGCGACGATCCTACCGGCGTTCGGGCCGCCGTCGGCGCGTCCGATGATCTCGACTCCGCCCCCGACGGACTCCACCCAGGGAGCGCGGATGAAAACGGCGTGGTACGGCGTGTCCCCCATGCCGGTCAGCGCGACGCCGGACTCGAACGAGTCGACCTGCCGGCCGAAGGCGTTGCGCCGGACGGTCATGTCGATCCCGCCGACCGTCTCCTGGCCGGCCGCGCCGTCCACGATGCGGTCCGCGAGCATGATCATGCCGGCGCAGGAGCCGTAGGCGGGCAGGCCCGCCTCGATCCGTTTGCGCAGCGGCTCCAGCAGCTCGAACGAGCGCGCCAGCCGCCACATGGTGGTCGACTCGCCGCCGGGCAGGACGAGCCCGTCGACGCGCTCCAGCTCGTCGGGGCGGCGCACGCGCAGGGTGCGGGCCCCGGCGGCCTCCAGCGCGCGCACATGCTCGCGCACGTCGCCCTGCAGGGCCAGTACACCGATCGTCGGCACAGCGGTCACGCGAAGAACCTTCCGGGGGTGCGAGGGTCGTTCAAGCCTAGACGTTCGTTACAACGCCGCTCGTCATGGCACGTCTTCCCCGAGCCGCTGCTCAGACGTGCTTGAAGCGGCGCAGCGGGAGCTCCAGCGGCAGGAACCCGTCCTTGCCCCGGTCGGCGATGCCGCGGCCGAACATGTGCTCCTCGGCGAGCGCGAGCCCGAACTCCTCCGGGTCGAACGGCAGCGGGACGTCGGGGGCCCCCGCGTCGATGGCGCGCCAGAACGGCCGCTCGGCGGGGAGCCGCTCGCCCTGGTCGACGACGACGCCGTCCTCGGCGGTGACGAACACGTCGCGCAGCAGCTCGCCGGACTCGTACCAGCGGAACCAGCAGCCGCGGATGACGTTGTGCAGGACGAGGACGCCGCAGTGCGAGCCGGGCAGCGCGGCCGCGGCGGTGTCGGCGATGCGGCGGGCGTCGTCGTCGAGGCAGAACAGCCGCCGGTCGCACAGCAGCAGGGCCCGCTCGAACGCCCCGACGAACAGCTCGTCCTCGTACGGCCATAGCGCGAAGTCGAGGACCGTGTCGCCGGTCTCGGTCAGGGTGTCGGCCGGGTACAGGCCCCGCGCGATCGCCGCGGCGGCGTCCGGATCGGGCACCAGGCCCGGCCGGAACACCTCGGTGGGTTCACCCGCGCTCGCGCAGGCCAGCGCGACCGACCAAGCCATGCTCTCCCCTCCCGCCACCGGGCGCCGCCCGGGGGCCTCCTCCCCGCCGCCGGGGCCGCCGTTCCGCACCGGCCGCGCCGCCAGCGTAACCCCGCCGGGTTCACGTCACCAGCCGCGGCCCGCGAACTTCTGGTCCTCGCCGAGGCCGGCGGCGCTGATGCCGACCATGGCCTCCCCGAGGCCGCGGGAGACCTTGGCGATCACCCCGGGGTCGTCGTGGAAGGTGGTGGCCTTGACGATGGCCTCGGCGCGCTGGGCCGGGTTCCCGGACTTGAAGATCCCGGAGCCGACGAAGACGCCCTCGGCGCCGAGCTGCATCATCATGGCCGCGTCGGCGGGGGTCGCGATGCCGCCCGCGGTGAACAGCACGACCGGCAGCTTGCCGGCGACCGCGACCTCCTTGACGAGCTCGTAGGGGGCCTGGAGCTCCTTCGCGGCGACGTACAGCTCGTCCTCCGGGAGGTTCTGGAGGCGGCGGATCTGCTGCCGGATCTGGCGCATGTGGGTGGTGGCGTTGGACACGTCGCCGGTCCCGGCCTCGCCCTTGGAGCGGATCATCGCCGCGCCCTCGGTGATGCGGCGCAGCGCCTCGCCGAGGTTGGTGGCGCCGCAGACGAAGGGGACGGTGAACGCCCACTTGTCGATGTGGTTGTCGTAGTCGGCCGGGGTGAGGACCTCGGACTCGTCGACGTAGTCGACGCCCAGTGCCTGCAGCACCTGCGCCTCGACGAAGTGTCCGATGCGGGCCTTGGCCATGACCGGGATGGACACCGCGCTGATGATCCCGTCGATCATGTCGGGGTCGCTCATCCGGGAGATGCCGCCCTCGGCGCGGATGTCGGCGGGCACCCGCTCCAGGGCCATGACGGCGACCGCGCCCGCGTCTTCGGCGATCTTCGCCTGCTCGGGCGTGACGACGTCCATGATCACGCCGCCCTTGAGCATCTCCGCCATGCCGCGCTTGACGCGGGCGGTCCCGGTCTCGGGAGTGGCGTTCTCAGGGGCGGGACTGGAAGTGGACACGGGTTTTCCTCACATGGAAGTACGACAAGTCCGTTCCATGGTATTGCCTGCTAGGGCGCCCGCTCGACACGCCATAGTGTCAACGCGGGCGGGCCTTCGCTTACAGAGTGGTGGTTGACGCGGCACCGGGCCGCCGCGGCGCCGTGCCGCCCCCGCCTCTAGGGCGTGTAGGGCTTGCCGTCGTTGACGAGGACGACCCAGACCTGGCCCCGCGCGAACGTCATCGGCTCGCCCTCGGCCGTCGTGAAGGTGGTCCCCTTCTTCTCCGACGACCTCGACCACTTGGCCTGGTACGACTTGCCGTCGCGGAGGACGAGGGCGCGGCCCGTCCCGGTGGTGTGGATCAGCGGCGTGTAGCTGCCGAGGAAGTCGTGGAACTTCGAGCGGGTGGTCTTGGCGTACTGGACGACGACCGTCTGGCCGCCCAGGCGTCCGCCCTCGGCGGCGCGGTCCGGGCTGCCGCCGAAGCTGGCGAGCCACCGCTTCTGCTTCTTCGACCAGGTGAACCCCATGCTGGCCGACGGCCACCGCGCCGTGAAGCTCCTGGTGGCCTTGCCGCCCGCCGGGGCGTCCCCGAACCGGAAGCCGATGTCGCGCGGGCCGCCGGCCTTCGGTGCCCTCTTCAGCAGGACCTTCGGGTCGGCGTAGAGGTTGTACGGGATCGGCTTGCTTCCGGCCCGGAAGTAGGCGTTCCCGGCGTTCTCCTGGGAGATGTCGTACACCGGCGCCTTGCGGACGTGCTTCTTCATCTTGCTCTGGACGCCGGAGAACGCGAAGGCGGGCCTGCCGAACTGCGGCAGGATGTGCAGGTCGGAGATGCGGGCGCTGCGGACCGGCCCGACCCGCTTCGGCAGCTCGGTCGAGTAGACCGCCATCAGCCGGGTCTCGCCGCCCTCGACCTGCTCGACGTAGACGATGTCGGCCGCCTTCACCCCGCTCTGCGGCAGCGCGGGCCGGGTGTTCTCGATCTTGACGGCGAGGACCGGGTTGGCCAGCCCCTTCCGCTCGCCGGTGAACGGGTGCGTCGCGGGCGTGGGCGCCGCGCTCGGCGACGGCGTGCCCGTGCTGCGCGGCGGCGGCGCCGTCCGCGGCGCGTCGGAGTCGGAGCAGGACACCAGCCCGGCGCCGAGGACGAGGGCACCGAGCGCCGCGGCCGCCCGGCCGCCGGTGCCGGTGTCCCTGGCGGATCGCACGATGGGCCCTCCCTTGACGGCTCTGCCCGAGGGTAGCGAACGCGACCGGATGCGCCCGCCCGTCCAGCGGTACGGCCGCCGGGCCCGGATGTGATCAATCCGCGGGACCCGCTCGCGGCCGACGGGACCGCGAGCGGGTCAGATCCCGGGCGGGTCGTCGTCGATCTCGAAGAAGTCGGGCAGCGGCGCGCGCCCGGCGAGCGGCAGGACGCGGATGAGCAGCTTGCGGCGGGCGATCCGCGCCTGCGAGACGGCGTCGTTGTAGAAGCGCCGGGCGTAGGCGACCTTCGCCGCGGCGGCGGACAGCTCGTCCAGCACCCCCTCGCCGGCTCCGCTGTCGGCGAGCGCGCCCGCGAAGCCGGGTTGGTCGAAGACCGCGCGCAGCGCCCGCGACAGGTCGCTCTCGGCGAACTCCCGGTGGTCGGCGCCGGCGGTGCGGGCCTCGTGGGCGGCGGTGGCCAGCACCAGGCTGGTGGCCGGGTCCAGCAGGCGGGAGGCGGCGAGCTCCAGCGTCGCCGCGGCCCGCCGGACCAGCGCCGCGTCCAGCGCGGCGCGCGCGGTCTCCACGCGGACGTGCAGCCGGTCGAGCCTGGTGGCGCGCCACGACACGTACACGCCGACCAGGAAGACGACGGCGACCCAGAACAGGACGTCGATGATCCAGTCGTACATCCGGCGGTCTCCTAGGCCCCGTCTTGGAACACGGCCGGGCCGGACTCGACGACGCCGGCGCTCTCGAACGCGACCGTCTCGTACACGCGGAGCACGTCGCGGGCCACGGACGACCAGTCGTAGGCGCGGACGGCGGCGCGGGCCTCCGCGGACAGCTGCTTGCGGCGCGCCGGGTCGTCGAGCAGCCCGCCGGCCGCCGCCGCGAGGGCCTCGTGGTCGCCGACGGGGAACAGCGCGCCGGCGCGCCCCCCGCGCAGCACCCGGTCGAACGCCTCGATGTCGCTGGCCAGGATGGGGGCGCCCGCCGCCATGGCCTCGGCGAGCACGATGCCGAAGCTCTCGCCGCCGAGGTTGGGCGCGACGAACACGTCCACCGAGTGGTAGGCGCGGACCTTGTCCTCCTCGCTGACCATGCCGAGGACGACGACCCGGTCGCGCAGGTCCGGGGAGACGCGGGACACCACGTCGTCGGCGTCGCCGGGCCCGGCCAGCAGCAGCCGGAGGCCGGGGCGCAGCCGCCCGAGGATGTCGAACGCGCGCAGCAGCACGTGCAGGCCCTTGCGGGGCTCGTCCATCCGGCCGAGGAAGCCGAGCGCCTCCCCGCCGGCGGGCCCCTGCGGGACTCCCCCGGCCGGGGCGCCGCGGCCGGGCCAGCCGGGCAGCGGGTCGGCCATCGCGTACCGCTCGGTCGCGACGCCGTTGGGGATCAGCACGGCGTCGCCGCCGAGGTGCTCGACGAGGGTGGTGCGCGCCGCCTCCGACACCGCGATCCGGCCGGTGATCTTCTCCAGCGCGCTCTGCAGGATCGGCGCGGTCACCGACACCACGCGCGACTTCTCGTAGGACGCGTGGAACGTGCCGACGATCGGGCCGTCCGCGGCCCAGCAGGCCAGCAGGCCGAGCGACGGCGCGGCGGGCTCGTGGACGTGCAGGACGTCGAAGCGGCCGTCGTTGATCCAGCGGCGGACGCGCCCGGCCGAAAGGAACCCGAACGCCAGCCGCGCCACCGAGCCGTTGTAGGGCACGGGGACGGCGCGTCCGGCGGACACGACGTAGGGCGGCAGCTCGGCGTCGTCGTCCGCGGGCGTGATCACCGACACGTGGTGGCCGAGCGCGATCAGCGCCTCGGCGAGGTCGCCGATGTGCTGCTGGACGCCCCCGGGCACGTCCCACGTGTAGGGGCAGACGATGCCGATCCTCATCCGGTGCCGTCCGCGATGTCGTCCACCCAGACCTTCTGCAGCATGTGCCAGTCCTCCGGGTGCGCGGCGATGCCCGCCTCGAAGACGCGTGCGAGCTCCTGGGTCATGGCCTGGATCTTCTCCTGTCTGCCGCCCTCGCCAGGAACCGGTATCTCCTCGTGGACGCGCGCCGCCCAGTACTCCCCCTCGTACCAGAGTGTCACGGGGATGAGGGCGGCGCCGGTCTGCAGGGCCAGCGCGGCGGACACCGCGGGCATCCGGGCGGTGGCCCCGAAGAACTCCACGTCGATGCCGCTCTCGGTCAGGTCGCGGTCGACGACGAGGCACACCGGCCGGCCGGCGCGCAGGCGCTGCGCCATCCGCCCGTACGCGGAGGCGCCCTTGTGGGCGAGGACCTCCATGCCGAGCCCTTCCCGGAACTCGACGAACCGGTCGAAGAGCGACTCGGGCTTGAGCCGCTCGGCGACGGTGGTGAACGGGTACCCGCGGTGGACGAGCCATGCGCCCGCGTGCTCGTAGTTGCCCATGTGGGGCAGGGCCAGGATGACGCCGCGCCCGGCTTCGAGGCTGGTGAAGATCTTCTTCTCGCCGGTCACCCGCATCCGGCCGAGGATCCGCGCCCGGCTGTACTCGGGCAGCCGGAACACCTCCAGCCAGTAGCGGAAGTACGACCGCAGGACCTTCTTGCTGAGGACGCGGACCTCGTCGTCGACCGCGTCCTTGCCGAGGACGCGGCAGAGGTTCTTCTCCAGCTGCCGCACACCGGTGCCGTGGCGGTGCCAGGTGCGGTCGGCGAGGGCGGCGAACGCGAGCCGCGCGGCGGGCTCGGGCATCTTGCGGACGATCGTCCAGCCCGCGGCGTACGCGGCGTCCACCACCTCGTCCCGCAGGCCGGTGCGGTCGGCGCCGCGCGGGGACCGGCCGCCCGCGCGGCGCCCGGGCGCGGCGGGGTCGCTCATGGAGCCGGCTCCGGCGCGGTCTCGGCTCCGTCCTTCGCCTGGGCGTAGACGGCGGCGAACCGCTGCGCGACCGTGACCGTGCTCAGCGCGGCCAGGACCCACAGCGCGATGGCGAGGATGTAGGGGACGCCGAGCCCGTGGAACCCGGCGGCCACCAGCGCGACGATCAGCCGTTCGGCGCGTTCGGCGATGCCCACGTCGCAGGTGTAGCCGAGCCCCTCGGCGCGGGCCTTGGCGTAGGACACCACGACCCCGGCGACGAGGCAGTACAGGGCGACGCCGGCGAGCGGCTCCTGCCCGGCCCGGGACAGCCCGATCATCAGCCCGGCGAAGATCGCGGCGTCGGCGACCCGGTCCATCGTGGAGTCCAGGAACGCGCCGAACTTCGAGATCTTCCCGGTGACGCGGGCGACCGCGCCGTCCAGCATGTCGAACAGCACGAACGCGGTGATGACCAGCGTGCCCCAGAAGAACTCGCCGCGGGGGAACAGCGCGAGCGCGCCGGTCGCGACGCCCAGGGTCCCGATGACCGTGATGGCGTTGGGCGAGACCCTGGTCCGCGCGACCACGTGTCCGACCGGGGTGAGGACGCGCCCCAGCGCGGGCCTGATTCTGTTGAGCATCGCCGTCCGTTCTCGTGAATCTTCGGGGAGTGGGCTTCCGCGGGCCGCCGCGCAGCGCGCCCATCGTAGTGCGGAGGCGTCCCGTGCAGGGTCCTCGGCGTGGTCAGGGCCGGTCCGGCCGCCGTGCGCCGCGCACCGATCGCGGTTGTTTGCCCTTCACCCCTTGTGATCCCGCCCATCACGGGAAAAGGTGGTGATACGGGTGTGACGTCGGTCACGCACGTTGGACGAGGTCGGACGCCGCACTCGGACGCAGGGCCGGGCCGCCCGCATGGCCGGGCCCCAACGCACGCGGGCCTCCGCGCGGAGACCCGTCCGAGGAGGTAGTCATGGCGGACAAGGGAGGCCACCCGGGAGGCCACGGCAGGGCACCGGAGGCCGGCGGGTGCGACAGGGTGCGCAACGTCGCGCTGGTCGGCCATTCCGGAGCCGGGAAGACCACGCTGGTGGAGGCGCTGCTCGCCGCCACCGGCACGGTGCAGCGGGCGGGACGCGTCGAGGACGGAACGACCGTCAGCGACTACGACGAGGTCGAGGTGCGCCAGCAGCGCTCGGTGAACCTGTCCCTCGCCCCGTTCACCCACGACGGCATGAAGATCAACCTCATCGACACCCCGGGGTACGCCGACTTCGTCGGCGACCTGCGCGCCGGGCTGCGCGGCGCCGACGCGGCGCTGTTCGTGATCTCGGCGGTGGACGGCATCGACGGCCTGACCAGGATGCTCTGGGACGAGTGCGCCGCGGTGCGGATGCCCCGCGCGGTCGTGATCACCAAGGTCGACCAGCAGCGCGGCGACTTCGACGACGTGGTCATGACCTGCCAGGACGTCTTCGGCGAGGGCGTCGCGCCGCTGTACTTCCCCGCGGCCGGCGGGGACGGGCCGCACGGCCTGATCGGGCTGCTGACCCAGCGCTGCTTCGACTACTCCACCGGGCGGCGGACCGAGTGCGACCCCGACCCGCAGTACCTGGACCAGATCGCCGAGCAGCGCGCCACGCTGATCGAGGGCATCATCCAGGAGAGCGAGGACGAGACCCTCATGGAGAGGTACCTCTCCGGCGAGGACCTCGACGTCAAGGCCCTCATCGGGGACCTTGAGACCGCGGTGGCGCGCGGCAGCTTCTACCCCGTCCTCGCGACGTCGGTCCCGCACGGCGACCATCCGGGCCCGGTCATCGGCATGCCGGAGCTCCTTGAGGTCATCACCCAGGCGTTCCCCTCGCCCCTCGAACACGGCATCCCGACCGTGACCCCGGTCAAGGGCGGGCCGCCGAGGGAGGTCGCCTGCGACCCGGACGGGCCGCTGGTCGCCGAGGTGATCAAGACGATGTCCGACCCGTACGTCGGGCGGATCTCGCTGGTGCGGGTGTTCTCCGGGACGCTCCGCCCGGACATGACGGTGCACGTCTCCGGGCACGGCTTGGAGGACCGCGGGCACGAGGACCACGACGTCGACGAGCGGGTCGGCGCGCTGACGTCGCCGCTGGGCAAGGCGCAGCGCACCGCGTCGTCCTGCATCGCGGGCGACATCTGCGCGGTGGCGAAGCTGACCCGCGCCGAGACCGGCGACACGCTGTCCGACCCGTCCGCGCCGGTGGTGATGACGCCCTGGACGATGCCGGACCCGCTGCTCCCGGTGGCGATCCGCGCCAAGTCCAAGGCCGACGAGGACAAGCTCGGGCAGGCGCTCGGCCGGCTCGTCGCCGAGGACCCGACGCTGCGGCTGGAGAACAACTCCGAGACGCGTCAGCTGGTGCTGTGGTGCATGGGCGAGGCCCACGCCGACGTGCTGATCGAGCGGCTCCGGACCCGGTACGGCGTCGAGGTCGAGCGGATCGAGATGCGGGTCCCGCTGCGGGAGACGTTCGGCGGCAAGGCCAAGGGGCTCGGGCGCCACGTCAAGCAGAGCGGCGGCCACGGCCAGTACGGCATCTGCCACATCGACGTCGAGCCGCTTGCGTCCGGTGAGGGCTTCGAGTTCGTCGACAAGATCGTCGGCGGGGTGGTGCCGCGGCAGTTCATCCCGTCGGTCGAGAAGGGCGTCCGGCAGCAGATGGCGCGCGGCGTGTCCGCCGGGTACCCGCTGGTCGACATCAAGGTCACGCTGCACGACGGCAAGGCCCACTCGGTCGACTCGTCCGACATGGCGTTCCAGGCCGCCGGCGCGCTCGCGCTCAAGGACGCGGCGGGCCAGGTGCCGATCCTGCTGCTGGAGCCGGTCGACGAGGTGGACGTGCTGATCGCCGACGAGTACGTGGGCCCGATCATGTCCGATCTGACGTCGCGGCGCGGCCGGGTGCAGGGCTCCCAGGCGGTGCCCGGCGGCCGCACCATGATCAAGGCGGAGGTCCCGCAGCTGGAGATCATCCGGTACGCGATCGACCTGCGCTCCATGTCGCAGGGCACGGGCACGTTCAGCCGCTCATTCCTGCGCTACGAGCCGCTCCCGACCCATCTGGCCGACAAGGTCGCCGCCGAGTCCAGGGAGACCTGACGGCCCCCTGCGGCGCGTTCGGGGCCCCGTCCGCTCGCCGGGCGGGGCCCTCGCGTTCAGCCGTCGCCGCCGGGGCGCCCGGCGGGCGGGAGCGCGCACGCCGCCGTCCCGCCCGGCAGCCGGTGCCGGTTCCGCGCGATCAGCCGGTAGGCGGCGTGCGCGGCCCAGCTGGCCGGCGCCACCCGCATGACCACCCCGAGCGCCCGCCAGGGGCCGCCCGCGGCGGTGAGCAGCCGCCCGACGGCCTCCGCGCCGCCGCTGACCCGCCCGGCGCGGTCGATCCACAGGACCTCGTGCTCGGCCCGCTCGGCCGTGGTGCCCAACTCGCCGAGGTCGGCGTACTGGAAGGCGACGATCTCCGCGCGGGCGGGCACGTACCGCTCGATGAAGCGGACCGAGGACGTGCAGAAGCCGCAGTCGCCGTCGTAGACGAGCACCGGCCGCCGCCCCGCAGCCCCCTTCGCCGGGGCGCGGGTCATGAGGCCGGCCAGGCGTCGGCGAGCATCTGCCGGGTGTCGCGCAGCAGCTGGGGCAGCACCTTGGTGTGCCCGACGACCGGCATGAAGTTGGTGTCGCCGCCCCAGCGGGGGACGACGTGCTGGTGCAGGTGCGCCGCGATCCCGGCGCCGGCGACCAGCCCGAGGTTCATCCCGACGTTGAAGCCCTGCGCGCCGCTGCACTTGCGCAGCGCCGTGAGGGCGCGCTGGGTGAACGCGGCCAGCTCCAGGCACTCGGCCTCGTCCAGGTCGCCGTAGTCGGCGACGTGCCGGTACGGGACGACCATCAGGTGCCCGGAGTTGTACGGGTAGAGGTTCAGCACCGTGAACACCGACGTGCCGCGGGACACGACGAGCCCCTCCTCGTCGGGCATCCGAGGGATCTCGCAGAACGGGCAGCCGTCGTCCTCGCCCGCTCCCGTCGGCCTGCCCTCGCCCTTGATGTACGCCATCCGGTGCGGGGTCCACAGCCGCTGGAAGTTGTCGGGCGTGCCGGCGCCGCCCCTCTCCTCCTCGTAGCGGGGCGTGCGCTCGCTCCCGGTCGCGGACGCGCCCTCGTCGCGCCCCTGCTGCACCACGGACTCCTCCGGCTCTGCGCTCAAGGCGGCGGTCTCCTTTTGTTCACGTCCTGACCAGCAGCATAGAGAGAGTTTCCCGGCGGCCCGAAGCCGGGATCCCGCCTCGCGCCCGGACGGCGCGGTCCGCGGGACGCGCCCGCCGGCGGGGCCTTGCGTGACGTCCCGCGGTCGCTCCGACACCATGGTCCCGAACCTCACCCCAGGGAGCGATCATGACCGGGCTCGACGAAGGCCGCACCGGGAACGGCGAGCCGGGGCCGGAGGCCGGATCCGCGCCGTTCTTCCCCGGGCCGGCCGCCCGCCGCACGGCGCACTCGGCCGCCCACCGCGGCGCGGTGCCGCCGCCGGGGACGCCGCTCCCCGCGCCGCCCGCCGCCGGGGCGGCCGCGGTGCCGATGACGCTGCGGGGCTCGCCGTCCGACATCACCACCGGGGTGGAGGGGCGCGTCACGATCGCGGACGAGGTGATCGGGAAGATCGCCGCGCTGGCCGCGCTGGAGGTCGCCGGCGTCGCCGCCCTGATCGCCCGGCCCGGCCCGGCGGGCGAGGCCGGCCCGCACGGCGCAGGACGGGGCGGCACGGGCGTGCACGTCGATCCGGACGAGGACGAGGTGACGCTCGACCTCGCCATCGCGGTCGAGTACGGCTCCGTGATCCGCGACGTGGCCGACGCGGTGAAGGCCAACGTGGCCAGGGTCGCGGGCCTGATGCTGGGGTCGCGGGTCGCGGCGGTCAACGTGGCCGTCGGCGACGTCCGCAAGGCCGCCGGCCCGCACCGCTGACCCGCGTCACCCGACGCGTGCGTAGCACGTCTGCATGTTCACCCCGACGGAGACGGTGGTGACCTTGACGCGCTCGACGAGGGCCGGTGACACGCCACGGAAGTGGAACGTGTGGGGCCGCCCGCCCGGGACGGTGGCCTGCTGGGACTCCGGCGCCCGCCCCTGCAGCACGAGTTCCGCCCGGATCGCTCCGCTGGAGGCCACGGTGATGACGACGTCGATACCGGTTCCCGTGGCGCGGTAGGACGCCGTGCCGTCCGGGCACCACGTCAATTCCCCCGTGCCGCCCTGGCTGGGAAGCGGGGGCCCGCCGCCCTGGCCGCCGCCGTCCTGCCGCCCGCCCGGAGCGGGCAGGCCGCTCCCGTCCTGCTGTGGCGCCGGCCCGGTCGGCGCCCCGGGCAGGACCGGGTCCCCCGGGACGCCGGCCGGCCCGCCGGGCGATGCGTGCTGGTCGAGCGGGCTCTGGGCGCCCGCGCCGCCGGCGTCCTTCCCGTCGTCGATCAGCGGGATGAGCAGGACGACCACGGCCGCGGCCACCAGCAGCACCGTGCCGGCATAGCCGGCGATCCGGGCCGGGAGGGAGCGGGAATGCCGCGCCGGTCTTCTGGCCCTCATGTCCGCCGTCTCCCCGTTCGTGGCACGTGAGCGTTGAGGTTACCAACTCCGGGCATGTCCGACTCACGTCCCGCAGACGTCGGCCGGGGCCACGAGGCGCCGGGTCAGGGCACCGAGGTCGCGGGCGACCGCCTCCGGCTCGTGCAGGGGGGCGACGACGTGGCTGATCGTCACCCGCAGCAGCGTTTCCACCAGCACGCTCCTGACGTCGGCGGGGACGGCGGGCCAGGTCCGGTCCGCGTAGGAACCGAACATGGCGATCACCTCCGCGAGCATCGGCTCGGCGCCCCGGGTGGCGAGGGCGACGAGGTCGTCGTCCCGGTACCGCCCGGCCCCCATGATGCTCCGCAGCAGCCTCCGCCGCCGCGCCTCGGCGAAGACGAACCCCAGCGCGGACTGCACCGCCGCCGGGAGGTCGTCCAGGTGCCGGTCCAGGCGTTCCTGGACGCCGCCCACGAGCATGTCGATCTCGCGCTCGACGAGGGCGCGGCCCAGCCCGATCTTGTTGCCGAACTCGTTGTAGGCGGTCTGGCGGCTGACCCCGGCCGACCGGGCGACCTGCGCGAGGCGCAGGGCCTCCCAGTCCCCGTCCTCCACGATCGTGTAGGCCGCGTCGAGGAGCCGCTCGCGCGGAGAGCCCGGTTGACACATTCGGCGATTTCGCCCATCCCCCACCACGCCCCGCCCCTCCGGAGTTGTCATCCGCCGGACAAGAGACGCCGGGGACCCCTGCCGCATAGTGCGTCAGGTGAAGATCATACGAAGTTCCGCCGGGCGCGCTGTCCCGGCCGCGATCGCCGCCGTCTCCACCGCACTCACCCTGGCCGTCGCCGTGGGGCCCGCCGCGCGGGCCGAGACCGCGTGGACCGTCCGGCAGTCCCCGTTCACCCTCGGCTTCAGCAGGCTGCTGGAAGTGTCGGCGGCCGGACCGGACTCGCTGTGGATCGGCGGCTACCAGTGGCACGGCAGGCAGACCGTGTGGTGCCCCGAGACCGGTCCCTGCACCTTGCGCGTGCACCAGAATCCGACCCTGCAGCGCTGGACGGGGAGCGGCTGGTCCTGGGACGGCACGCCCGGCATGCCCGGGCACGGGCAGATCAAGTTCCTGGACGCGGTATCGGCCGGCGACGTGTGGGCGGCCGGTTCCCGCGACAAGCCCGACGGCACGAGCGAGGGCACGCCCTACCTGGCGCACGCCACGGCCCAGGGCTGGAGTGAGGTGGCCGCGCCTGCCTCCCTTAGGACGATCGAGGCGCTCGACGCCGGCGCGCAGGACACGTGGGTGGCGGGCATGCCGGTCTCGCCGGACGATCCTTCGGTCTACCGCCACTCGGCCGGGACGTGGGTTCCCCACACACTCGGCGCCTCGATCCAGGGCGTCCGGCAGCGGACTCCCGGCGACGTCTGGGCCGTCGGCCGCATCGCCACCGCGGGCGGTCAAGGGCTCGCCTATGCCGCCCGCTTCGACGGATTCACCTGGCGGACCGTGACGCCGCCGCAGGCCGCGGGCAAGAAGGGGCGTCTCGTGGCGGTCCTCCCTCTGGCGGCCGACGACGTGTGGGTCACCGGGTACGTCGAGGAGAACGGCGTTCGCAAGGACAGTTCGTACCACTGGGACGGGTCCACCTGGCGGGAGGACGTCCTGCCCCCGGGCGGCCGCTTCGGAGGCGGGCAGCACCACACCTTCGGCCCGGACGCCGACACCGGCTACTACGCGCCCGACGGCCTCATCGAAGACGGTGCGGGCGGGCTCTGGGCCGTCCCGTCGGCGAACGGCGCCTACAGCGATCCGCGCATCCTGCACTACACGAACGGCTCCTGGCGGCTGGAGCAGACCCTCCCCCACGTGCAGGGCGCGGTGCAGGGGATCACGCGCGTCCCCGGTACGGACTCCGTCTGGGCCGTCGGGTTCAGGGACGGCGGGAACCCGCTGGTCATCTCCGCGGACTGACCGGCCGGCGCCGGAGCGACCCGGGGCCACGCCACACGGGGGCGGCGTGGCCCCACCGGCGTCCGGCCGGGCCGGCCAGTGCGGTCGGGGCGGTCAGATCTGGACGCGGGCCTCGATCGCCTGCACGATCTCCTCGACCGCCTCGGCGATCGGGATGCCGTTCCGCTGCTCGCCGCCGCGGTACCGGAACGACACCGCGTCCTTGGCGACGTCGTCGTCCCCCGCGAGCAGCATGTACGGGATCTTCTGCTTCTGCGCGTTGCGGATCTTCTTCTGCATCCGGTCGGCGGAGGTGTCGACCTCGACGCGGACGCCGCGTTCGCGGAGCATCGCGGCGACCTTGTCCAGGTGCGGGACGTGCGCGTCCGCGATGGGGATGCCGACGGCCTGGACCGGCGACAGCCACGGCGGCATCGCACCCGCATAGTGCTCAAGCAGCACGCCGAAGAACCGCTCGATCGACCCGAACAGCGCCCGGTGGATCATGACGGGGCGCTGCCGGCTCCCGTCGGCGGCCTGGTACTCCAGCTCGAAGCGCTTGGGCTGGTTGAAGTCGACCTGGATGGTGGACAGCTGCCAGGTGCGGCCGATGGCGTCCCTGGCCTGCACGGAGATCTTCGGGCCGTAGAACGCCGCGCCGCCGGGGTCGGCGACGAGGTCGAGCCCCGACTCGTCCGCGGCCCGGCGCAGCGCCTCGGTCGCCTCCTCCCAGTCGGCGGCGTCGCCGATGAACTTCGGCGAGTCGTCGCGGGTGGACAGCTCCAGGTAGAACTCGCTGAGCCCGTAGTCGCGCAGCAGGTCGAGGACGAAGCCGAGCAGGTTCTTGAGCTCGTCGCCCATCTGCTCCTTGGTGCAGTAGATGTGCGCGTCGTCCTGGGTCATCCCGCGGACGCGGGTGAGGCCGTGCACCACGCCCGACTTCTCGAACCGGTACACCGAGCCGAACTCGAACAGCCGCAGCGGCAGCTCGCGGTAGGACCGGCCGCGCGCCCCGAAGATCAGGTTGTGCATGGGGCAGTTCATCGGCTTGAGGTAGTAGTCGCCGCCGTCGACCTGCATCGGCGGGAACATGTCGTCCTTGTACCAGCCGAGGTGCCCGGAGACCTCGAACAGGTCGCCCTTGGTGATGTGCGGGGTGTTGACGAACTCGTACCCGCCCTCCTCGTGGCGCCTGCGGGAGTAGTCCTCCATCACGCGGCGGACGACGCCGCCCTTGGGGTGGAAGACGGCCAGGCCGCTGCCGATCTCGCTCGGGAAGGAGAACAGGTCGAGCTCGGCGCCGAGCCGGCGGTGGTCGCGCTTCTCGGCCTCCTCCAGGAACTTCAGGTACTCGTCCTGCCGCTCCCGGGACTCCCATGCGGTGCCGTAGATCCGCTGGAGCTGCGGGTTCTTCTCGCTGCCGCGCCAGTAGGCGCCGCCGGTGCGCATCAGCTTGAACGCGGGGATGACCCGGGTGGACGGCAGGTGCGGGCCGCGGCACAGGTCCTTCCAGCGCAGCTCGCCGGACTTGGCGTCGAGGTTGTCGTAGATGGTCAGCTCGCCGCCGCCGACCTCGACGCCGGCGCCCTCGGCCGCGTCCTCGGCGGACCCGGAGCCCTTGAGGCCGATCAGCTCCAGCTTGTACGGCTCGCCGGCCAGCTCGGCGCGCGCGTCGTCGTCGGAGACGGGCCGCCGGGAGAACCGCTGCCCCTGCTTGACGATCTCCCGCATCCGCTTCTCGATGCGCTTGAGGTCGTCGGGGGTGAAGGGCTCGGCGACGTCGAAGTCGTAGTAGAAGCCGTTCTCCACCGGCGGGCCGATGCCGAGCCTCGCGTCGGGGAACAGCTCCTGGACGGCCTGCGCCAGCACGTGCGCGGCGGAGTGCCGCATGATCGCCCGGCCGTCGTCGGAGCCGATCTCGACGGGTTCGACGGCGTCCCCGTCGCGCAGCTCGCCGGCGAGGTCGCGCAGCTCGCCGTTCACCCTGGCCGCGATCACGGTGCGGCCGTCGGCGTCGAGGGCCTGACCCGCGGTGGTGCCCGCCGGCACCGCCCGCTCGCTCCCGTCGAGGGTGATGCGCAGCTCCGACACGGTGGACACGGGTACTCCTCGCAGTATTCGGTCAGGACTCGATGGGCTTGGATCAGCGGTTCCCGATGCTATCGACTCGGGATGTGCTCCGGACGCATCCTGCTTCATCGGCCGCTCCTCTCGTCGTGGAGGGCCCGGCGCGGTCCCGGAACGCGGCCTGACATGCGGCAGGGCCCCGGGATCGCTCCCGGGGCCCTGCCGCGTGCAATGTTCAGGACATGCCGCGATCGCGCCGGGAACGACCCGGCGTCGTCGTCTCGAAGACGTGCGGCATGCGTCCATGCTATGCGACCTGCGCGGGGCCTCGCACGGCTTTACGCGCGGGCCCTCGGCGAGGTGAGCGAGTCCATGTCCTCCAGTTCCCGCCCCTTGGTCTCGGGCACGGCGCGGAGGACGAAGATGATCGCCAGCAGGGAGAACGCGGTGTACATGCCGTAGGCGAGGCCGAGGGACACGCCCGAGACGGCCGGGAACGTGGTGGTGATCACGAAGTTCGCGATCCACTGCGCTGAGGCGGCGACGGCGAGGGCGGAGGCGCGGATGAAGTTGTTGAACATCTCGCCGAGCATCACCCAGACGACGGGGCCCCACGTCGCGGCGAACGAGGCGACGAACGTGTTGGCGGCCACCAGCGCGACCGGGCCGGCGACGTCGCCGAGGGCGGGCTCGCCGTCCACGACGGGCGCCGTGGCGAAGCAGACGGCGAGGGCGCCGAGGGAGAGCGCCATGCCGGCCGCGCCGCCGAGGAGCAGGGGGCGCCGCCCGATCCGGTCGATGAGCGCGATCGCGACCAGCGTGAACGCCACGTTGACCAGCGAGTTGATCACCGAGGTGAGCATCGCGTCGCCCTCGGAGAACCCGACCGACTGCCAGAGCGACGTCGAGTAGTAGAAGATGACGTTGATCCCGACGAACTGCTGGAACACCGACAGCAGGAGCCCGACCCAGACGATCGGCAGCAGGCCGAGCCGGGGGCCGCGCAGGTCGGCCAGGCGGACCGGGCGGTCCTCGGCGAGGGAGCGGGAGATCTCCTCGACCTTGGCGTCCACCTCGGCGGGGTCCATGACCCGCCGCAGCACTTCCCGGGCCCGCTCCGGCTGCCGCTTCTTCACCAGGTAGCGGGGCGACTCGGGGATGACCAGGGCGATCACGCCGTAGAGGGCGGCGGGGAGCAGCTCGCTGGCGAACATCCACCGCCAGGCGGTGCCGCCCAGGGGGAACTCGCCGGAGGCGCCGCCGTCGGACACGCGGGCGATGAAGTAGTCGGCGACCAGCGCCGCGAAGATGCCGAGGACGATCGCCATCTGCTGCAGCGACCCGAGCCGCCCGCGCATCCGGGCGGGGGCGATCTCGGCGATGTAGGCGGGCGCGATCACCGACGCCGCGCCGATGGCGAGCCCGCCGACCAGCCGCCAGACGATGAGGTCGGCGGCGCCGAAGGAGAGGGCGGAGCCGATCGCGCTGATCAGGAAGAGCGCCGACGTGATCAGCATCACCCGCACGCGGCCGATGCGGTCGCCGAGCGGCCCGGCGAACCACGCGCCGGCGGCGCAGCCGAGCAGCGCCGACGACACGACGAACCCGACGACGAAGGCGCTGAGCCCGAAGTCCCCCTCGATCGCGTCTACCGCACCGTTGATGACCGAGGAGTCGAAGCCGAACAGGAAGCCGCCGACGGCGGCGGCGGTGGCGAGGAGGGCGGCGATGGCGGTCGGGTTGGCGGGCCCCTTGCCCGCCGGGTCGCCCTGGGGGTGCGGGATCCCACCGGCTGCGGTCATGCCCCACCGCTTCCCGGGAGAAGGGGGCTTATGCGGCTTCGCGGTCGCGCGGTGGATCAGTCGCGGACGGCGATCCCGATGACGTGCGGCGACGCCGGGTTGCCGCGGGTCTCCGGGAACTCGAAGCGCCGCTCGGTCCGCACGGTGAAGCCGGATCCGGCGATCCACTCGTCCGTCCGGCGGGACACGTGGCACCCGCCGGCGAGGTACGGCCACACGACGTCGGTCCAGCGCTGGAAACGCACCTTCCCGGGCGTGCTCCCGCGGACGTGCTCGTAGTAGCGCAGCTCGCCGCCGGGCCGCAGGACGCGCCTCAGCTCGGCCAGCGCGCGGACCGGGTCGCGCACCGAGCACAGCACGAGCGAGGCCACCGCCACGTCGAAGGACGCGTCGTCGGCGTCGAGGTCCTCCGCGACTCCGGGCCGCACGGTGACGGGGACGGGCGCGCGGGCGGCGCGGGCGGCGGCCCCGGCGCGCAGCCGCGGCTCGGGTTCGACCGCGACGACCTCGGTGACCTCCGGCGGGTAGTGCGCGAAGTTGGCCCCGTACCCCGCGCCCACCTCCAGCACGCGGCCGGACGCCCCGGCGAGCAGCTCGGCGCGGTGCTCGGACCCGCCCGCCTTGGCGGTGGCGGCGTCCAGCCGCGGGTAGAGCCGGGCGAAGATCGGATGCCTCAGGTCGGTCATCAACGCAGTGTCCGCCGCCCCGGGCGATCACCGCAAGATCGCCGCCCGGCGGGGCGCGCCGGGCGGCCTGATACCAGCGGACCGGGCCGGATCTCCCCCGCCGGGGTCAGGCGGTCCGTCACCGGCGCGTTCTAGGCTCCGAGTCAAATGAACGAACCAGACCGCTTCGCGCCGGGGGGCCGTCCCCGGCTGCTCGCCGGGGCCCGCTCGGCGCTCATGCCCGGCGGGGACGACCCCGCCGTCACCCTGCTGCCCGAGCACAAGGCGCTGCGCATCCCGATCCTGCTGCTCCTGCTCGCACTCACGATCGGCTTCACGGCCGGGTCCATCGCGATCTCCATCACGCAGGACGGCGTCGACACGAGGCTCGCCTGGCCGCTCGGCGTGCTGCAGGCGACGCCGCTGATGTTCGCGGCGCGCTGGCCGCTCGCCGCGTGGCGGGCCGCCGCGGCGGGCCTGCTCCTGATGGTCTTCGTCCGGCACGGGGAGGGCTTCATGCCCTGGCCGGTCACCGCGATCCTCGCCCTGATCGTCATCCTGTTCTTCACCGGGGTCGGCGCCGACCGGCAGACCACCCTCGGCGTCGGCGCCGTCACCATCACCGGGGTGCTGCTGCCCGCCGTGCTGTTCGGGATGCCGGGCTGGTTCGCCATGATCCTCGGCGGGCTCGCGGCGCTCGCGCTGACCTTCGGCGACGCGGTCGGCGGCCGGCACTCGGCCGTGGAGGAGCTGCGCAGGCGCGAGGAGCAGCACCGGCAGGACCTGGCGCGGCAGGCGGTGCTTGAGGAGCGCGCCCGCATCGCCCGCGAGCTGCACGACGTGGTGGCGCACCACATGTCGGTGATCGCGATGCAGGCGGAGGCCGCCCCCTACAAGATCCCGGACCTGCCGGACGCGGCGCGGCAGACGTTCGGGGTGGTGCGGGACGCCGCGCGGGAGGCCCTCACCGAGACCCGCCGCGTCGTGGGGCTGCTGCGCTCCGACGGCGAGGACGCCGAGCGCACCCCGCAGCCCGGCCTGGAGCGGCTGGACGACCTGGTCGGCGGGGCCCGCCGGTCCGGGCTGTCCGTCGCGGTCGTCGTCACCGGGGTGCCGCGGCCGCTGAACGCCGGGGTCGACCTGTCGGCGTACCGGATCGTCCAGGAGTCGCTGAGCAACGCGTCCCGGTACGCGCCGGGGTCCCGGGTCCACATCGAGGTCAAGTACGGCGCCGAGACGCTGGCGGTGTCGGTGACCGACGACGGCGCGCGCAGCACGCCGGAGGAGTCGCAGGGCGGCGGGCACGGGCTCGTGGGGATGCGCGAGCGCGTGACGATGCTCGGCGGCGGGCTGACCGCCGGCCCGCAGGACGGCGCCGGCTGGTCGGTCGTCGCCGAACTGCCCTACGGCGACCCGGAGTGATCTTAGGCGCCGTAGGGTGTTGCCGTGACGATTCGGGTGCTGATCGCCGACGACCAGGTCATGATCCGCGACGGGCTCGCGGCGCTGCTGTCCTCCGACCCGGGGATCGAGGTGATCGGGCAGGCGGGCAACGGCCGCGAGGCGGTGGAGATGGCCCGGCGGCTCGATCCCGACGTGGTCGTGATGGACATCCGGATGCCGGAGATGGACGGGCTCGCCGCCACCGCCGAGCTGATCGGCGCCCCGGCTCCGGACACCGACCCCGCCGACGTGCGGCCGAAGGTCCTCGTGCTGACCACGTTCGACCTGGACGAGTACGTCTACGAGGCGCTCGGCGCGGGGGCCAGCGGTTTCCTGCTGAAGGACGCCTCCGCCGCCGACCTGGTGAACGGCGTGCGGGTCGTCGCGTCCGGCGACGCGCTGCTCGCCCCGTCGATCACCCGGCGGCTGATCGGCGACTTCGCGCGCCGGCGGCGGCACCAGCGGCCCAGCCCGCAGGCGACCGCGGGGCTGACGCCGCGCGAGCTGGACGTGCTGCGGCTCATCGCGCGCGGTCTCTCCAACGCCGAGATCGCCGCGGAGCTGGTGCTGGCCGAGCAGACGGTGAAGACGCACGTCGGGCACGTGCTGACCAAGCTCGCCTTGCGCGACCGCACGCAGGCCGTCGTGTACGCCTACGAGAACGGTCTCGTGGGCTGACCCCGTCAGGCCCTCTCAGCGCGACGGGTCGAGGACGAGCTTCCCGGTGGTGCGGCGGGCGCGCAGGTCCTCGTGGGCGCGCCTGGCCTCGGTGAGGCCGTACTCGCCGCCCCCGACCGCGCGGAGGCGTCCGTCCGCGACGAGGCCGAACAGCTCGTCGAGGGCGGTCCGCATCACGTCGCCGGGGAGCTGGAAGACGTGCGCGAGCCACATCCCGGCGATCGTGGTGGAGTGGCTCATCAGCGTGGCGGGGCGAACCGGCGACGGCTCCTTCCGCGACGCCATGCCGTAGAAGGCGAGGCGCCCGAACGGGGCGAGGGCGCGCAGGCTGTCGTCGGTGACGGTGCCGCCCGTCATCTCCAGGACGGTGTCCACCCGCCTGCCGCCGTTGGCCTCGATGAGGGCGGCCTTGAGGTCGGGCTCGCCGGGGTCGACCGCGGCGTCGGCGCCGAGTTCGAGGGCGAGGTCGCGCTTGTCGGGCGACGAGGCCGTGGCGATGACGCGCCCCGCGCCCCACGCCTTGGCGAGCTGGACGGCGAGGCTGCCGACGCCGCCCGCGGCGGCGTGCACGACGACGGACTCCCCCGGTGCCAGGTGGACGCTGCGGCGCAGCAGCACCCATGCCGACGCGCCCTGGATGACCATGGCGAGGGCGGTGAGGTCGTCGATGCCCTCCGGGACGTCCCACGCGAGCGCCTCGGGCGCGACGGCCTTCTCGGCGTACCCGCCGGTGCCGACGAGCGCGACGACGCGGCGGCCGTCCGCGGTCGTGCCGACGACCTCGCCGCCGGGGACCAGCGGCAGCGTGGACTCCGACAGGTAGCTGTTCTCGGCCTGGTGGGTGTCGGCGTAGTTGATCCCCGCCCGCGAGACGTCGATGAGCAGGTGGCCCGGCCCGGCCTCGGGGTCGGGCAGCTCGGTGACGGTGAGCACGTCGGGCCCGCCGAACTCGGTGATCTGGATGGCGCGCATGATTCTCCCTGTCCGGTCGGATTTCAGCGCGGGCCGGGGACGCCGCGGAACTTGAAAGGCTCGGACGGGCGCCCGGGGACCACGTACCAGGCTTCGCCCGCCCCGTCCGCGGCGAGGATGCGGATGAACGCCTCCACGACGTCGGCCACGTCCAGGATGGGGAATCCGGTCTCCTGGAGATGCCCCTTCATCGGGGTGAGGATGTCGGTGTCGGCGAACGAGGGGCACAGCGCGTTCACCCGGACGCCCTCCTCCGCGAGCTTCGGGCCGAGGGCGCGGACCAGCCCGACCACGGCCGCCTTGTTCGCCCCGTAGACCGGGTCGAACGGCGTGGCGGTGAGCGCGGCCATGCTCGCGGTGGCGACGATGTCGCCGCCGCCGCGGGCGCGCAGCGCGGGCAGCGCGGCGTGCACGCCGAAGAAGACGCCGTCGAAGTTGATGCCCATGGCCCGCCGGTAGGCGGCGAGGTCGAAGTCGTCGCCGACCCCGCCCCCGCCGGCGACGCCGGCGTTCAGGAACGCCACGTCCAGGCCGCCGAAGCGCTCGACGGCGGCCGCCACGGCGGCCTCGCTCTCGGCGGGCTCGCGGACGTCGCAGCGGACGAAGGCGCCGTCCAGCTCCTTCGCGAGCGCTGTCCCGGCGGCCGCGTCGACGTCGGCGAGGACGACCCGGGCACCGTCCTCGGCCAGCCGGCGCGCCACCGCGGCCCCGATGCCGTTGGCTCCGCCCGTGATCAGTGCGACCTTGCCGGTGCCGTCGAAGCCGCGGTCGTCGACTGCCATGGGACTCCCCTCACGGAGTGAAAGTAACTGACTCGTCAGTTACTCTAGCGGAATGGACTTCGGTTTGAGCGAGCGCGCCCAGGACCACCTCGGCCGCCTCCAGGAATTCATGGACTCCCACGTGTATCCGGCGGAGCCGGTGTACGAGGCCCAGCGGGCGGAACTGCGCGCGGCGGGGCGCGAGCACCACCTGCCCCAGATCGTGGAGGACCTCAAGGTCGAAGCCCGCAAGCGCGGCCTCTGGAACCTCTTCCTGCCCGACAGCGAGGACCCGGCCCACGGCCTCAGCGTGACGGACTACGCGTCCCTCGCCGAGGTGACCGGCCGGTCCCCCGAGCTGGCGCCCGAGGCCACCAACTGCGCGGCGCCCGACACCGGCAACATGGAGGTCCTGCACCTGTTCGGCACGCCCGAGCAGAAGGAGCGGTGGCTCAAGCCGCTGCTGAACGGCGAGATCCGCAGCGCGTTCGCCATGACGGAGCCGGAGGTGGCCAGCTCCGACGCGAGGAACATCTCCACCCGCATCGAGCGGGACGGCGACCACTACGTCATCAACGGCCGCAAGTGGTGGATCACCGGCACCGCCGACCCTCGCTGCAAGATCATGATCGTGATGGGCAAGACCGACCCGGACGGGCACCCGTACCGCCAGCAGTCGATGGTGCTGGTCCCGGTCGACACGCCCGGGGTGGAGATCGTCCGGCCGCTGCCCGTGTTCGGCTACCAGGACCAGCACGGCCACTGCGAGATCACCTTCACCGACGTCCGCGTCCCGGTGGAGAACCTCGTCGGCGAGGAGGGCGGCGGCTTCGCCATCGCCCAGGCGCGCCTCGGCCCCGGCCGCATCCACCACTGCATGCGCGCACTCGGCGCGGCCGAGCGGGCGCTGAAGCTGATGTGCCGGCGCGCCCTGTCCCGCGAGGCGTTCGGCGGGCCGATCGCCCGGCAGGGCGTGGTGCGGGAGCAGATCGCCGAGTCGCGGATGGCGATCGAGCAGGCCCGGCTGCTCACGCTCAAGACCGCCTGGCTGATCGACAAGCACGGCGTGCAGGCCGCCCGGTCCGAGGTGGCGGCGATCAAGGTGATCGCGCCGCGGGTCGCGCTGGAGGTCGTCGACCGGGCGATCCAGGTGCACGGCGGCGCCGGGGTCAGCGGCGACACCCCGCTCGCCGCCATGTGGGCGGGCCTGCGGACGCTGCGCCTCGCCGACGGCCCGGACGAGGTCCACGTCCGCTCCGTCGCCCGCGCCGAACTGGGCAAGTACACCGACGCATGACCGACGGCACGGGGGAGCGCGCGCCCGGCGTACGGCGGCGGATGCCGTACGCCCGGCGGCGCGAGCAGCTGCTCCAGGTGGCGCTGGAGGAGTTCGGCCGCCGCGGCTACCACCTGACGCAGATGGAGCACGTGGCCGCCGCGGCGCAGGTGTCCAAGGCGCTGCTGTACCAGCACTTCACCTCGAAGGAGGAGCTGTTCGCCGAGGTCACCGAGGCGATCGTCGCCGAGCTGACGGCGCGGCTGAACGAGGCCGTGCTGGCCGAGCGCGGCTCGCCGCACGGCATCCGCGCCATGATCCGGGTCTTGTTCGACTACGCCACCGAGGAGCCGGACGCGTGGGCGCTGGTGGTCCGGCACCTCGACAAGCCCGACGACGTCGGGGTGGAGCTGCGCGAGCTGCGGGACCGCCTCGGCGGCGCGTTCGCAGACCTGCTGCTGCGCCGCCGCCGCGCCGACCCGAAGCTGTCCCCGGCGGCGCTGGCGGTGAACGAGCGGCGCGCGCGGCTCCTCGTCCCCCTGATGTACGGGTCGATGCTGTCGATGGTGTCGTGGTGGCTGGAGCATCCCGACACCCCGCGCGACCGCGCCGAGCAGATGGCGATCGAGTTCATCTGGCTCGGCCTCGACCGGCTGCGCACCGGCGAGCGGCTGCCCCGGGAGTAGCCCCCGGAGGGCGGGCACGCGAAAGGCCGGGGACGGCGTGCGTCCCCGGCCTTCTAAGCTCGCTGTGGCCTTAGAGCGGGGAGACGCCCTCGGCCTGCGGGCCCTTCTGGCCCTGCGTGATCTCGAACGAGACGCGCTGGTTCTCGTCCAGGCTGCGGTAGCCGTTGGTGGCGATCGCCGAGTAGTGGACGAACACGTCCGGGCCGCCGCCGTCGGGCGCGATGAACCCGAAGCCCTTCTCGGAGTTGAACCACTTCACGGTGCCTTCGGCCATGGTCTTTCCCTTCGGGTGAAACTCACCGGCCCGCCGGGCGGCGGACCGGGCTGCAAGCGGACTCATCTCACGCCCGCCGGTCACCCGGAGAAAACGCTTCGAGACTGCCTGGCTCCCGGCCGGCCTGACCGGGCGCCATCGTGCAACGCAACCGAACCTACCCGATGCCGGGCCACCCTATGCACCGACACTCCTAAACAAGATCCCGGAGGGCCTCGGCGGCGCGGTGGCAGTCGTGGAACGTGCAGTACAGCGGGGCGGGCGCGAGGCGGACGACATCGGGCTCGCGGGCGTCGGCGACCACTCCGCGGTCCTGGGCGAGCCGCCGGACGAGGCCGCCCGCGTCGTCCACCCGCAGCGAGAGCTGGGCGCCGCGGGCCGCCGGGTCGGCCGGGGTGATGATCCGCGCCCCGGTCTCCGCGAGGCGGTCCGCGAGGTAGCCGGTGAGCCGCTCGCTCTTGGCGCGCAGCGCCGCCATCCCGACCCGGTCGAAGATCTCCAGGGACGCCAGCACCGGGGCCAGGGCCATGATCGGCGGGTTGGACAGCTGCCACGCGTCGGCGGAGGCGGGCGGCGAGATGTCGGGGTCCATCCGGAACCGGACGGCCGGGTCGGTGCCCCACCAGCCCGCCAGCTTCGGCACGGACGCGCCCCGGACGTGCCGCTCGTGGACGAAGCATCCGGCGACGGCTCCGGGCCCGCTGTTCAGGTACTTGTAGGTGCACCAGGCGGCGAAGTCGACGTCCCAGTCGTGCAGCCGCAGCGGGACGTTCCCGGCGGCGTGCGCGAGGTCCCAGCCGACGGCGGCGCCGGCGGCGCGGCCCGCCTTGGTGATCGCGGGCATGTCCATGAGCTGGCCGGTGAGGTAGTTGACGCCGCCGAGCAGGACGAGCGCGACCGTGTCCCCTTCGCGTTCGAGGAAGGCCACGACGTCCTCGGTGCGCAGGTCGTCCTCGCCGGGGCGCGGCCGCAGCCGCACCACGGCCGCGGCCGGGTCGAGGCCGTGGTGGACCGCCTGGCTGGCGACGGCGTAGGAGTCGGAGGGGAACGCCGAGTCCTCGATGACGATGCGGGTGCGGTCCCCGGCGGGCCGGTAGAAGCTCGCCATCATCAGGTGCAGGTTGACCGTCAGCGAGTTCATGGCGACGACCTCGTGCGGGAGGGCGCCGACGAGGCGCGCCGCGGGCTCGCGCAGCAGCTCGTGGTAGGCCACCCACGGCCGGCGGGCCTCCGTATGGGCCTCGACGGCGAGCCGCGCCCAGTCGTCGAGCTCCTCGCGGAGCCGTCCCGCGACCGCCCTCGGCTGGAGCCCGAGGGAGTTGCCGGCGAAGTAGGCGGCCTCCTCGTACGCCCCGCCGGGGGCGGGCGGGACGAGGAACTCCCCGCGCAGGGTGGGCAGCGGATCGGCGGCGTCGAGCCGCCGCGCCTCGTCCTCGGCCGTCACGGCGTCCCTCCCCGGTTCGTCGTCATCACGGTGCCTCTTGCGTTGCCTCTGCAGGGTGTCTGTCTCACGTGGCCGGCATCGTCGCGGCGGGGACCTCGGCCGGCGCGAAGAAGTCCAGCGCGTTGCCGCCGAGGAGCCGCGCGCGTTCGGCGTCGTCCAGCCCGGGGCAGGCCCGGATCGTCGCGCCCGGCTCCTCCTCCCCCAGCGGGAACGGGTAGTCGGTGCCGAGCATCACGCGCTCCACGCCCATCACGTCGACGAGCAGGCGGAGCGCGCGCGGGTCGAACACGGCGGAGTCGACGTGGAACCGGTCGACGTACTCCGACGGCGGGCGCGGCGAGTCGGCGCGGACGATGTCGCGCCGGTGCCAGGCGTTCTCGGCCCGCCCGAGCAGGAAGGCGAAGCTGCCGCCGCCGTGGCAGAAGCACAGCCGCAGCGACGCCGGGATGCGCTCGAACGCGCCGGACAGCATCAGCCCGAGGATGCTCAGCTGCGTCTCGGCGGGCATCCCGGACAGCCACGGCAGCATGTGGCCGCGCATCCGGTCCCCGCCGAGCATGTCCCACGGGTGCGCCAGGACCGGCAGCCCGATCCGGGCGCAGTGCGCGAGGAACCCGGTGATCCCCTCGTCGTCGAGGTTGCGGTCGCCGACGTGGTTGCCGATGTGCACGCCGCGGTGCCCGTCCGCCGCCGCCCGGGACGCGACCTCGCAGGCCAGCGCCGGGTCCTGCAGCGGGACCTGGCACAGCGGCAGCAGCCGGCCGGGGGCCTCCGCGCAGAACGCGAGGATGCGGTCGTTCACCAGGTCGCACCAGTCGGCGGCGCGGGACGGCTCGGCCGCGTACCCGAACATCAGCGGCGTGGACGAGACCGCCTGGACGTCGACGCCCGCGGCGTCCATGTCGGCCAGCCGCCGGGCGGGGTCCCAGAGCGCCTCCCCGACCGGCCGGTACTCCTCGTCGCCGCACATCATCATGCCGGTGCCGGCGCCGTCGACGCGCAGCCACGGCTCCGCCTCGTCGGTGAGCGTCCGGCCCTCGTTCCGGCCGAGCCGCGGGAAGACGTGCGTGTGGACGTCGATGACGGTCACGGGATCACCTGTCAGGCCCGGGGCGCGGTGACCGGGGTCATCGTCCGCGGCCACTGCCTGCCCGGGTGCATGGCGCCGCAGTTCGGGCACTCGCGGTCGCTGTCGTAGAAGCCCTGGAACGCGGGCGGCAGGTCGTCGACGATCGAGCGGACCTGCAGTTCGGCGCGGTGGACGAGGTGGTGGCACTCGGTGCAGTACCACTCGAACGCCTCCCGCAGCCCCTCCGGCCGCGGGATCTCCACGACGAGGCCGATCGACCCGGCCTCGGGCCGCTGCGGCGAGTGCCGCACGTGCGGCGGCAGCAGGAAGACGTCGCCCTCGTTGATCTGCACGTCCCGCGGCGGGCGGCCCTCCTCCTCCATGACGCGCAGGACCATGTTGCCCTTGAGCTGGTAGAAGAACTCCTCGGTCGGATCGTCGTGGAAGTCGGTGCGCTGGTTGGGGCCGCCGACCACCATGATGATCAGCCCGGCGTCGTCGAACACCTGCACGTTGCCGACCGGCGGCTTGAGCAGGTCGCGGTGCTCGTCGATCCAGGACCCGAAGTTGAACGGCGTTCCGAACGACAGCTGGGGCAGGGTCATGTTCCGGCCTCCTCGGCGGTTGTGTCGGCGGGCGCGCGGCCCCTGGGGATGTGCGCGACGCACGAGATCTCGATGAGCAGGTGCGGGTGCGGGAGCTGGTGGACGGCGACGGTCGTGCGGGCCGGGCCGGTCTCGTCGAAGTACTCCCCGTACACCTCGTTGTAGCCGCCGAAGTCGTTCATGCTGACCAGGTAGGTGGTGACGTTGACGATGTCGGACAGCCCGCCTCCCGCGGCCGCGAGCAGGTCGCGGATGTTGCCGATGACGGCGCGGGTCTGCTCGCGGATGTCGAGGTCGGTGACGCCCATCGCATCGGCGCTCGCGCCCGCGAACGTCCCGTCGGGGCGGCGGGAGCTCGTCCCGGACACGAACACGAGGTCGCCGGCGCGCCGCACGTGCGGGAAGCGGCCGCGCGGCGCGGCCTTGCCCTCGACGAGGATCGCGTCGCCCGTCACGTCGTCACCTCCACGCCGCCCAGCCCGGCGCCGGTGACGCGGACGTGCGCGTCCTTCGGCAGCGGGACCGCCGCCGTCGCGGCGCCGGCCAGCACGATCCAGCCCGGTTCGAGGGGCGTCCCGGCGCCGAGCGCGAGCCGCGCCGCCGCCCGCAGCGACCGCGCCGGGTCGCCGAGGATCGCGGCCGACGAGCCGGTCTGCACGGGCCGCCCGTCGATCTCCACGAGCAGGCCGACGTTCGACACGTCGCGGGGCGGATGCCAGGCCCCGAAGCCGAACCGCGCGGCGGACGCGTTGTCGGCGATGACGTCGGGGAGCGTGAACTTGAAGTCGGAGTACCGGGAGTCGAGGACCTCGAACCCGACCGCGACGCCGGCCACCGCCGACTCGGCCTCGGCGGGGGAACGGACCTCCCGCCCGATCAGGTAGGCGATCTCCGGCTCGATCCGCGGGTGGATGAGGCCGGAGACGTCGACGGACGACTCGGCGAGCATCCGGTCGGTGAGCAGGCCCCAGATGACGTCGTCGACGCCCATCTGCACCATCTTGGCCCGGCTGGTGAAGCCCATCTTCACCCCGGCGAGCCGCTCGCCCCGGCGGCGGCGCAGCTCGATCCCCGCGCGCTGCACGGCGTAGGCGGCCGCCTCGTCGAGCGGTGCCTCGTCGGTGAGCCGCGGGATCGCCCGGACCTCCCGGGCGGCGTCGTCCAGCCTCTCCGCGAGGGCGTGCACGTCCACCATCAGGACTCCTCCCCACCCGGCTCGACACGGCCGAACGCGACGCGCACGTCGCCCAGTCCGTCGATGCGGGCCTCGAACACGTCGCCGGGCGCGGCGGGGACGACCGGGCCGAGCGCGCCGGTCAGCACGGTGTCGCCCGCGCGGAGCGGACGCCCGACGCGGACGAGGGTGTCGGCGAGCCACAGCGCGGCGTTCAGCGGGTGCCCCAGGCAGGCGGCGCCGTTGCCGGTGGAGACCTGCTCGCCGCGCCGCTCCATCACCATCCCGCAGAGCCGCAGGTCGACGTCGGCGAGCGGGACGGGGCGGCTGCCCAGTGCGTACATGCCGGACGAGGCGTTGTCGGCGACGGTGTCGGCGAGCGTGATGTCCCAGTCGCGGACCCGGCTGCCGACGACCTCGATGGCGGGCAGCGCGAACGCGGTCGCGCGGATCACGTCGGCGACGGTGTGCCGCTCGTGGGCGAGGTCGTGCTCCAGGACGAGCGCGACCTCCGCCTCGGCGCGCGGCTGCAGCACCGCGCCCGCGGGGATCTCGTCCCCGTCCGGGACGGCCATGTCGGCGAACAGCATCCCGAAGTCCGGGCTGTCGACGCCGATCTGCGCCTGCACGGCCCGCGACGTCAGGCCGATCTTGCGCCCGGCGAGGCGGCGGCCCTCGGTGAGCCAGCGCTCGGTCAGCCGCTCCTGGACGGCGTAGGCGTCGTCGGCCGTGCCGATCAGGTCGCGGACGGGTTCGCACGGCGTGCCGGAGGCGTAGGCGCCGAGGAGCCGCTCGGCGGCGGCTTCGATGTTCGTTGTCACTGGGCTCGCTCTCAGATCTGGATGCACACGTTGACGGGCTCGGAGAAGAAGTCCAAGGAGTACTCTCCCCCTTCCCGCCCGATCCCGGACGCTTTGACACCGCCGAACGGTGTGCGAAGGTCGCGAAGATTCCAGCAGTTCACCCAGACGATCCCCGTCTCGAGGCGCGGCGCCACCCGGTGCGCCCTCGACAGGTCCCGCGTCCACAGCGTCGAGGCGAGCCCGTACGGGCTGTCGTTGGCGAGCGCCAGGGCCTCGTCCTCGGTGTCGAACGGCGCGACGTGGCAGACCGGCCCGAAGATCTCCTCCCTGACCGTCCGGGCCGTCTCCGGGAGGCCGGTCAGGACGGTCGGCTGCACGTAGAAGCCCCCGTCGCGGTCGTCGCCGAACTCGGGCGCGCCGCCGCCCGCGACGACCGCGGCGCCCTCGTCGCGGGCGAGGCGGTAGTACGACAGGACCTTGTCGCGGTGCTCGGCGGAGATCATCGGCCCGTAGCCGCCGAGGGCCTTCGCGCGCTCGGCCAGCCGGCCGGTGAACTCCTCGAAGACGGGCCGCTCCACGTAGACGCGCTCGGTGCACAGGCAGATCTGCCCGGAGTGGGTGAACGTCGAGCGGACCGTGCCGTCCACGGCCGCGCCGAGGTCGGCGTCGGCGAAGACGAGCGCCGGGTTCTTGCCGCCCAGCTCGAACGACAGGGGCGTGACGTGGTCGGCGGCGTTGCGCATGATCGCGGCGCCGGTGGCGGACTCGCCGGTGAAGGCGATGGCGTCCACGCCCGGGTGGCCGGTGAGGAACTCGCCCGCCGCGCCCGCGCCGTGCCCGTGCACGACGTTGAACACGCCGTCCGGCAGCCCGGCGTCGTGGACCACCCGGGCGAGCAGCGTCGCGGTGGACGGCGTCTCCTCGGACGGCTTGAGCACGACGGTGTTGCCGCACGCCAGCGCGGGGGCGATCTTCCACGTCGACAGGAGCAGCGGCAGGTTCCACGGGGAGACGACCGCCACCACGCCCAGCGGCCGGCGCACCGTGTAGTTGAGCGCCTCGCCCGTCCCGGAGCTCCACCCGGGCACCTGCGTCATGTAGGCGCGCTCGGGCCGCCCGTACAGCAGGTCGGCGTAGGCGCGGAAGTTGCCGACCGCCCTCGGGACGTCCACGGTGGACGCGAACTCCCGGGACCTCCCGGTGTCGGCGACCTCCGCCTCGACGAACTCGTCGAACCGCGCCTGGATCCCGTCGGCGACGGCCCGCAGCGCGGCGGCCCGCTCCTGGGCGCCCAGCGCTCCCCACGGCCCCTTCAGCGCGGCCCTCGCCGCGGTCACCGCGTCGTCCACGACCTCCCGCGTGGCCTCGGGGACGGTGCCCAGCTCGGAGCCGTCCGCGGGCGCGATGAGCGGGAAGGGCGTCCCTTCCGTGCGGAAGGTTCCGCCGACGTAGTGTTCGGCCTTCATACCGCGATCCTCCGCCCTCCGAGCTATGCCTGACAAATACCAATCATCCCGGGAGCTATCACGAAACTGTGATAGCAAGGAGGCATGCGCCAGCTCGACCTGCTCAACGGACGGCTGAAGCTCCGGCACCTCGTCCTCGTCGTCGCGATCGCCGAGCACGGCAGCGTCCTGCGGGCGGCCGAGCACCTGCACCTCGCGCAGCCCGCGGTCACCCGGAGCCTGCGCGAGGTCGAGGGCATCCTCGGGGTGGAGCTGTTCACCCGCGGCCCGCGCGGCGTGACGCCGACCCTGTTCGGGGACGCGTTCACCGAGCACGCCCGCGCCGTCCTCGCCGAGCTGCGCCGCGCGGGCGAGCGGATCACCGGCCTCGCGGACGGCGAGGTCGGCACCGTCACGATCGGCACCCTGCTCGCCGGCTCCAACGTCCTGCTCCCCCGCGCGATCGCCGCGCTGAAGAAGGACAGGCCGGGCATCACGGTGATCGTCCAGGAGGCCACGTTCGACGCGCAGGTCCCCCGCCTGCTGGACGGCGAGATCGACCTGATCCTCGGCCGTCTCAACCCCATCGACGACCTGCACGGCCTCCGGCAGATCACCCTCTACGGCGAGCCGGTCCGCCTCGTCGCCCGGCGCGGCCACCCCGCGCGCTCGCTACCGCACCTCGGCCTGGCCGACCTGCTCGGCTACCCGTGGGTCCTGCCGCTGGAGCAGACCGCGCTGCGCGCGGAGCTGGAGCAGGTGTTCCGCGCGGAGGGCCTCGTCCTGCCGGGCAACCTGGTCGAGTGCACGTCGGTGCTGACCGTCCGGACGCTCGTCCGCGACACCGACATGATCGCGGCCCTCCCCGAGCTCGTCGGCCGCACCGACGCCGACATCGCGCCGCTGCCGGTCCCGCTGGAGACCGTCCGCCGCCAGGTGGGCGTCACCCTCCCCGCGCACCGCGCGCCGACGCCGTCCGCCCGCATCATGCTCGACCACCTGCGCCGGGAGGCGGCCGCGCTCACCGCCTGAGCAGGCCGAGCAGCGCCGCACCGACCGGTGACGCCGGATCCGCCAGATCGCAGACGACGTCGAAGTGGTCCCGTCCGGGCGCCACCAGCAGTTCCCCGGCGCCCCACTTCGGCTGGAACGACCGGGACTGCTCCAGGAACCCCTCGCCGTCGTTCTCCGCGACCACGAAGACCGCCGGGCACCGGTACTCCGCGGGCAGCAGCGCGGGGCTCAGCGCGGCCGCCCGCTCGACGTCGAGCCGCACGGCCTCGTTCACGTAGACGCGGGTGATGGGACGGATGTCGAACAGCCCGCTGATCGGCATGGCGGCCTTCACCACGTCGCCCGGCAGCCCCAGCGGCTCCTGCCACCCGCCGACCATCGTCATGCCGGTCAGGTGCCCGCCGGCCGAGCTGCCGCCGACCGCGATCCGCGCCGGATCGAGCCCGTGCTCGCGGCCGTGCCGGTGGATCCACGCGATCGACGCCCGGACCTGCCGGACGATCTCCTCCAGCGACGCCTTCGGCGCCAGCGTGTAGTCCGGCACGACGGTCGCGACGCCCTGCTCGTAGAGCCCGCGGGCCATGAACGACGACACGTCCCGCGAGAGCGCCATCCAGTAGCCGCCGTGCAGGAAGACGAACACGGGCCGCAGCCCCTCGCCGGCGCCCCAGACGTCCAGCCGCTCTCCGCTCGCCTCGTCGTAGACGATCCCGGGATGCCCGGGGAGCCCGTCGACGGCGCGCGCCGACTCGTCCCGGTACCGCGCCATGTGCCGCGCGAAGAGCTCCTCCCCCGCCTTCCGCCGCACGTTGTAGGCGACGTCCAGCTCCTCGTCGCTCAGCTCGCTCCCGGGCCACTCCTCTACCACCACAGCCCTCCTCTGCTCGAGATGAGTCCTTCCGCGGACGGCCCCATCGAACACCGGCGGATCACCCGTGCCCGCCGGTCCAGACCGGAGTGTCCGACTCGTGGACGGCTCCGTCGGACCCGAAGATCAGAAAGCGGTCGAAGTCGCCCGCGAACCAGCGGTCGTGCGTGACGGCCAGAACGGTTCCCGAGTAGGAGGCCAGGCCCTCCTGCAGTGCCTCGGCACTGGCCAGGTCCAGGTTGTCGGTCGGCTCGTCCAGGAGGAGCAGGGTAGCGCCCGACAGCTCCAGGAGGAGGATCTGCAGGCGGGCCTGCTGGCCGCCCGAGAGGGTCTCGAACGGGCGGGTGCCGGCGGGCGCGAGCTCGTAGCGGGCGAGGGCGGCCATGGCGTCGTTGCGGGTGAGCGCGTACTCCGACATGACGATGTCCGCGGGGGCGCGGGCGTGCAGGTCCGGGCGGGTGTGGGTCTGGACGAAATGGCCGGGCACCACCCGGGCGCCGAGGCGGAACGCTCCGCTGTGCGGTATCGGACCCCCCGCCAGCAGGCGCAGGAACATCGACTTGCCCGAGCCGTTGGAGCCCAGCACCGCGACGCGCTCGCCGTACCAGATCTCGGTGTCGAACGGGCGCGTGGTGCCGGTCAGCTCAAGGGACTCGCAGATGAGGGCGCGCTTGCCGGTGCGGCCGCCGCGCAGGCGCATCCGCACGTTCTGCTCCTTGGGCGCGCTCTGCGGCGGCCCCGCCTCCTCCAGACGTCGCAGGCGGGTGCGGGCGGCCCGGTAGGAGGAGGCGACCGCGTCGTTGTTCGCCGCGCGCTGGCGCAGTACGTGGACGAGCTGCTTGAGGCGGGCGTGCTCCTCGTCCCAGCGGCGGCGCAGCTCGTGGAGGCGTTCGGTACGGTCGCGGCGAGCCTGCGCGTAGCCCGCGAACCCGCCGCCGTGCACCCAGACGTCACGCGACTCCACCGTGACGATGCGCTCGGCCGCGTCGGCGAGCAGTTGCCGGTCGTGGGACACCAGCAGGACGGTCTTGCTCGTCGCGCGCAGCTTCTCGGCCAGCCACTCCTTGCCGGGGATGTCGAGGTAGTTGTCGGGTTCGTCCAGCAGCAGGACCTCGTCCGGGCCGCGCAGGAGGGCCTCCAGGACGAGGCGCTTCTGCTCGCCTCCCGACAGCGTGTTCACTCCGCGGGTCCTCACCTCATCGAAGGGCAGGCCGAGCGCCATCGTGGTGCAGGCGTCCCAGACGACCTCCATGTCGTAGCCGCCCGCGTCGGTGTAGACGGTGATGGCCTCGGCGTAGGCGAGCTGGCTGGGTTCGCCGTCGTCCAGCTCCCGCTCGGCGCGCGCCAGCCGCTCCGCCGCGGCCCGGACCCCGTCCGGCGCCGCCGAGAGCAGCAGGTCGTGGACGGTCCGCCCGTCGCGGACCCCGCCGATGAACTGGCGCATGACACCGAGGCCGCCGGAGCCCGCCACCACGCCCCCTGCCGGCTCGATGTCCCCCGCGATCAGCCGCAGCAGCGTCGTCTTGCCGGCCCCGTTGGGCCCGACGAGCGCGGCGACCACCCCGTCCCCGACGCGGAAGGAGACGTCGTCCAGGAGCAGCCGGCCGTCGGGAAGCGCGTAGGTCAGCCGGCTCACTTCGATATGGCCCATACACCCACTCGTACATTGTTCGAGTCACCAGATCAACGGTCTAATTCTCGTTCAATGTACTAGAGTGGGCGCATGACCGAGAGCGTGTGGCTGCGGCAGAACCGGCGCCGACGGGAGGCGCCGCCCCTGACGCGGGAGCGGATCGTCGCCGAGGCCGTGGCGCTGCTGGACGAGGAGGGCGCCGGGCGGCTGACGATGCGCCGGCTCGCCGAGCGTCTCGACACCGGGGCAACGACCCTGTACTGGCACGTCAAGACGAAGGACGACGTCCTGGAGCTGGCGCTCGACGCCGTGTTCGGAGACGTTTCCGTACCCGAGGCCGGGACGGACTGGCGCGCCGACGTGACCGCGCTCATGTCGGGCTGGCGGGCGGCGATGCTGCGCCACCCCTGGTCGGCGTCGGTCCTCGGAGGCCGCCCGCTCCTCGGCCCGGAGGTCATGGCCCGGACCGACTTCCTGTACGCCGCGCTGTCCGGGACCGGGCTGACCGGCACGCGGCTCGCGGGCGCCGCGTACGCGGTCGCGAACTACGTCATCGGCTCGGCGCTGATGGAGGTCGGCGCCCGGCACGGCGACGGGCCCGAGGCGGAGAAGGCCGCCGAGGAGCATCTCGCCGGCCACCGCGACCGGTACCCGCATCTCGCCGCGCACGGCCATCTCAGCGGCGGCGAGTGGGACGCCGCCTTCCTCCAGGGGCTGGGCTACATCCTGGACGGCGTGGCCCGCGCCGAGTTCTAACGCGCGGGCGCGTCGGAGGGGAACTCCTCAGTGCCGAGCACCCGCAGCAGTTCCAGGCGCTCGCGGGCCTCCTCGTCCGCCGGGGTGAGCACCACCAGCTCCTGCCGCTGGTCGGGGGTGACGAGCGTCTCGCAGTCCATCCGCAGGCTCCCCACCCGCGGATGCACGATGGTCTTGCGGTCGGCGCGCCGCACCGCGACCTCGTGCTCGTCCCAGAGGCGGCGGAAGTCGCCGCTGGCCGCCCGCAGCCGGTCGACCAGCCGCGAGACCTCCGGGTCGCCCGGCCGGCGGCCCGCAACGACGCGCAGGTCGGCGACGATCTGGCGGGAGTGCCGCTCCCGGTCGTCCGCCGCGTGGGCGGCGCGGACGTCCGGCTCGGTGAACCAGCGGTACGGGAGGTAGCGCCGGTCGCCGGAGAAGCCGGTGAGGTCCCCCGCCAGCAGGACCGACGTGCGGTTCTGCGCGAGGACCTCCCCCAGTTCGGACAGCACCAGCGCAGGGGTGCCGTCGAGCAGGTCGAGCATGCGGATCAGGCCGGCGCGGGCGAGGCAGGCCGTCCCGTCGGCGGGCACCGGCTGGTGGCCCGCGAGGTGGAACAGGTGGTCGCGCTCGTCGTCGGACAGGCGCAGCGCCCGGGCCAGCGCACCGAGCAGCTGGGCCGACGGCCGGCTGCTGCGGCCCTGCTCGAGGCGGACGACGTAGTCCACGGACATGCCGGCGAGCATCGCGACCTCTTCACGGCGGAGGCCCGAAGTGCGGCGGCGCGGCCCCTCGGTGAGCCCCGCCTCCGCCGGCCTGACGGCCTCGCGGCGGCGGCGCAGGAAGTCGGCGAGCTCCTCACGTTGCATGACTCCATGGAACCTCGCCGCGAGGCGCGTTATCCAGGGAGCGGCTCTCCCACGATGAACGCTCCGCTTTCGGCCGCCCCGGTTCGGACGCAGGGTCGTGGTGACAGCGAAGCGAGGGAGAACGTGATGAAGACACGAACCTTGGGCAAGTCGGGACCGGTCGTTTCCGCCCTGGGGCTGGGTGCGATGGGGATGTCGGACGCCTACGGGCCCACCGACCGGGCGGAGAGCATCGCCACCGTGCACGCCGCGCTGGACGCCGGCGTCACGCTGATCGACACCGGCGACTTCTACGCCATGGGGCACAACGAGCTGCTGCTGGCCGAGGCGCTGCGCGGGCGCGATCGCGACGGCTACCGGCTGAGCGTCAAGTTCGGGATGCTGCGGGGGCCGGGCCCCGGCTTCGGCGGGCACGACGGCCGGCCCGAGGCGGTCAAGAACTTCCTGGCCTACTCGCTGACGCGGCTCGGCACCGACCACATCGACGTCTACCGGCCCGCGCGGCTGGACCCCGACGTGCCGATCGAGGAGACGGTCGGCGCGATCAAGGAGATGATCGACGCCGGGTACGTGCGGCACCTCGGCCTGTCGGAGGTCGACGCGGCGACGGTCCGCCGGGCGCACGCCGTGCACCCGGTCGCCGATCTCCAGATCGAGTACTCGCTGATCTCCCGCGCGGTGGAGGACGACGTCCTGCCGACGCTGCGGGAGCTGGGCATCGGCATGACCGCGTACGGCGTCCTCGGCCGGGGGCTGATCTCCGGGCACTGGTCCGCCGGTCGCGGCGCCGCCGGCGACGGCCGCGCCGCGATGATGCCGCGGTTCTCCGGCGAGAACGTGGCGCACAACCTCGCCCTCGTGGAGGCGCTCCGCGGGGTCGCCGACGCGAAGGGATGCACGGTCGCCCAGCTCGCCATCGCCTGGGTGGCGGCGCAGGGCGAGGACATCGTGCCGCTGGCCGGCGCCCGCACCCGGAAACGGCTGGACGAGGCGCTGCCCGCCGTGGACGTCGCCCTCACCGCCGACGACCTGGCCGAGATCGAGAAGGCGGTGCCGCGAGGCGCGGCGCGCGGGGACCGCTACCCGTCGGCGTTCATGGCCAACCTGGGCGCGGGCAACTGAGGACCGGCCCCTGGCGGGCCCGCGGGCCCACCAGGGGAGGACGTCAGCGTCCGCTGAGCTGGACGACCTTCAGGCCGGGGGCCTTGGTGATCTCGTCCTGGCAGAAGCGTCCGGTGACCCAGCCCTTCTTCGAGAAGAGGCGGGTCTGGTCGGCGTAGTGGGGGGACGTCGGGTCGGCGGACTGGGAGTACGTCATGAGGGTCCGGGTGTCAGGGCAGCGGTCGCCGTCGAAGGAGACCACCTGGACGTAACTCGATCCGGTCCCGACCTCGGTGTACCCCTGGCCGGGCGTCCACCTGGCCTCGATCTTGTTGAGGATGCCGAGGTCCTCCGTGCCGCCACCGACCGGGATCCTCTCGCCGTTGCGGATGACGTACTGGTGGTCGCCGAGGGGCGCGTCAAGAGGGATGTTCGACGCGCGCAGTTCGCCGACCGCGTCGACCAGTGCCTTGCGGGCCGCCCAGGAGGCGGTGTTGAAGTCGCGCGGCGTGTTGACCGGGTCGGAGACGTCGAACGGGGTCTTCCACAGGTCCCAGGCGGCCGTCGCCTTGCGCCAGTAGCGGTCGAACAGGAGGGCGCCGCGGCTGCCGGTGTCGGCGGTCTTGTCCCACTTGGCGAGGACGTCGCAGGGCTCGCCGAGCCGCATCTCGCGGCACATCTTCACGCTGCCCTCGGCGGCGAGTTCACCCGCGATGTTGCGGTTGGCGAAGACGAGGTCCTGCATGTCCGGGCGGGTGAAGCGGCCCTGGCCCAACCGGTCCTGGACGGCGACGAGGCCGCTCCGGGTGCGCAGGGTGCGCTCCGCGTCCTCGTCGCCGATGATGCGGTCGTAGCCGTTCAGCGGCTGCCGGGGGTTGGACAGCCAGTAGCTGTCGTTGGAGTTGGTGACGTAGTCGGCGCGGTGCAGCACCGGGTAGCGGTCCGGGGCGAGGATGCCCGGCTGGACGGTGCCGGGGGCCCTGCCCGGCGCGCAGGACGACCGGGTGCCGTCCAGGATCGCCAGACCGGCCTGGCGGAACGTCAGGTGGCCGAGCAGGCTGTTGCAGCGGTCCGCGAACTCGTCGGTGACGTTCGGGAGCACCTGGATCTGCGCGAAGAGGGCCCGCCCCCGCGAGTCGGCGGCGATCGTGTTGACCCAGGGCAGGCCCTGCGTCTGCTTCAGCGCGCGGAGGGCGTCGTCGGTGGTCTGGGCCTTGCTCAGTGCGAGCGAGGTGTTGGCGAGGCGGACGTTGGTGGCGTTCGGGTCGGTGAGCGCGTAGGCGTTCCACGTCGTCCACGGCAGGTCGACGGGCGGGACGGACGTGACGATGGGGCCGTAGCGGCTGCGCCACAGCGTCCTCGCCACCGGCTTGAGCGAGCCGTCCTGCTGCTTGACCTGGACGGTGACCTGCCGCTTGGTCAGCTTCTCCTTCTTGCCGTCCACGAAGTACGACGTCGGGTCACCGGGCACCAGGCGCAGTTCCGTCAGGCTGAACGGCACGCCGGTGGCGACGGTGTGGCTCCACGCGAAGGTGGAGGTGTGCCCGATGTTGACCGCGGGCGAGCCGAGGAGGCCGGCGCCGCTCACGTCGAGCTTGCCGGGGATCGTCTGGTGCATCTGCCAGAAGCGCCGCCCGTTGTGCCACGGGTAGTGCGGGTTGCCGAGGAGGAGCCCGCGGCCGTTCGCGGTGGCCTGGCTCCCGACGGCGATCGCGTTGCTCCCCATGGCGCCGTCCGCCATCACGTTCCGGGCCGCCTTCGCGGCCTCCTGCGGCGACTGCGTGCTGCGCCTGACCTCGTTCCCGCCCGGCGGGGCGGCCGCCACGATCTGGTCGGTGCTCCGTCCGGAGGCGCCGAGCATGGCGAGCGCGTAGCCGCGGCGGTGGACGTCCAGTTCGGTGACGGGCCGCAGCCAAGCGGCGCCCTTGCACGCCGGGTCGGTGATCTCGCCTTCGCGCAGGAACCGGTTGTACCCGGCCGCCCATCCGCGGCTGATCTCGCGCGTCTCGGCGGCCGGGCCGTAGGGCGCGGGCGCGGCGATCAGCTTCTCCACGATGCCGCTGTCGTTGACCGACGTGAAGAACACGTCGCTGGCCAGGTTGGTCGACGCCGACGACAGCGAGCCGTCCGGGGCGGCCTCGGGTCCGAAGTACTTGGAGCGTTCCCCGCGCAGGGTGACGACGCCCTGCGCGATCAGGCAGAGGTTGTCCTTCGCCGCGGCGTAACCGGTGCCGTAGCCGAGGCCGGCGTAATCCTTCGCCGTGATGTGCGGAATGCCGTACTCGGTGTAGCGGATGGTGGCCGACATGCCGCGTTCCGAGGGCAATTCGGTGGCGGCGGAGGCGGGCACGGGCGCCAAAAGGGCGACGCCGAGGACGGCGGTTCCCGCCACACGCAGGAGAGGTCGCGGCATTGCGGCTCCTTGATCACAGAGGCTCCGCAAAATTCGCATATACCGACGAATCTGACAAGGCCCCAGATCAGGTGGCGAGCAGGCCGGCGAGGTCGGCGGCGTGGTCGCCGAGATAGGCGGCGAGCGTCCTGGGGACGAGGTCGACGGACGCCAGCCCGGCCGGCGTGCAGGTCACATGCTCGACGTCGTAGCGCCCGTCGGCCTCGGCGCCGAACTCCGGACCGTGCCGGCGGGACAGGTCCATCGAGATCAGGCGGCACACGTAGAAGGTGTCGAGGCGGCACTGCCCGGGGCCCAGCTCGCCGGACGCGAAGACCTGCCGGAGGGGGCCCGCGGTGGCGCCCAGCTCCTCGTCCAGCTCGCGCCGCAGCGCCGCCTCGGGCGAGGCGTCGTCGGGCTCGATCTTGCCGCCCGGCGTCGTCCAGTAGACGGGGCGGCCGGGCTTGGTGCGCCGGATCAGCACGAGCGCGTCACCGTCCAGCAGAAGGGCCCGGACGGCGCGCCGCAGCCGGGGGGACTCACTCACGTGTTCGGGCCCTCGCGTGGTCGGGTGGGGAGGGGAAGACCCCGCCATCATCCCGCACCCCGCTCGCCCGCCGGGCGGTTTCGCGTCCGACGCCCGCCCGGAACGGCCGAACCGTACGGCTCGTCCCCCTCGGCGGCCCCTGCGCCGTTACCATCACCAGTGCCAAGATCCTGTTGGCGTGCTCTGTACCGGAACGGCGTGAAATGGATGATGTGGAGGTCCGGCACCTGCCGGGCGACCTGCCGCAGCTCTTCGAGGGCGGCATCGACGGCGCTGCCGCCGGGCGGACGCTGTCGGTGCCGCTGCCCGAGGGCGACCTGGTCTGGCCCGACCCGGGCTATCCGCAGCGGCTGCTGCTCATGCGTCCCGCGTTCTGGCTGAGCGACGAGCCCGTCCACGGCGAGCTGTGGTGCAGGCTCCGAGCCGAGCACCCCCGGTCGGGGCTGTGGCCGCTGCTGATGGACGAGACCGACCAGCCCTGGGCGTCCGGGCAGATCGCGCCCGAGCCGGCGACCGAGATCGGCAACTACCACCCCCACGCGTTCATGTCCGAGGTGTGGGCCGACTGGGCCGAGCAGGCGGACGCGGACGACCACGACGACCTCGCCCCCTTCGGCCGGCACTGCCCCGGGCTCGCCCCGCCCGGCGTCCCGCTCGACGACCCCGGCGCCGTGGCCGACCGGTACGCCCGCGCGCTCGCCGCCCGCGGCCTCCCGCTGGGCCTGGTCGCGGTGGACCGCGGCGCCGACGCGCCGGCCGTCGCGGGCTGGCAGGGCGCCCTCAACCACAACGAGTGGACGGCGCCGCTCGCCGCCGTCCTGCGCAGCTGGGAGGACCGCTTCGGCGCGCACGTGGTCGCGCTGGGCTTCAACACGCTGGAGCTGAGCGTCGCCGCGCCCCCGGTCACCACCCGGCACGCCGTCCACGTCGCGGCCGAGCACTGGGCGTTCTGCCCCGACATCCTGTTCCAGGGCCCCGGGACCCTCGCCGGCTACGCCGAGGAGATCCGCGGCAAGACCAGCTGGTCCTTCTGGTGGGACTGAGCCGATTGGTGATGAGCGGGTGTTGATGAGGAGGCGCGGGCGCACGCTGCCCGCCGTCATCGCGTTGGCCGTGGGGCTCACGCTGGCGGCCGACGTGACCGTTCTCGTCTCGGGGCACCTCGACGAGGACTCCGGCGCGGACGACCTGGTGTCGGTGGACCAGGGCGCGGCGCCGCTCGCGCCGTCGGTCGCGCCGCTGACCCGCCGCCACACGCCGCACCTGCTGGTCGCCGGGACGTCCTCGCTGCCGCCCCAGGCCGTCGAGCGCACACGGGGCCTCAAGGGCGTCGCCGGGGTCACCGTCGTGGACGCCGCGCGGGCCCAGGTCGGCGGGCGCCGCATGGGGCTGCTCGGCGTCGACCCGTCGAAGTTCCGGGCGTTCGCGCCGGAGGCGACGGCCGAGTCCGACCAGCTGTGGCGGACGATCGCGGCCGGCGGCCTGGCCGTGTCGTTCGAGCACGGCCAGGACGGGGCGCTGCCGCTGGGCGCGGTCGTCCCGGCGGGCAGCAGCGAGCGCTCCGGCCGGGTGCGCGTCGGCGCCTACGCCTCGATGGGCATCGGGGACGTCGACGCGGTCGTTTCCCGCGAGCGGGCCAGGGAGCTCGGCCTGCCGGTGGGCAACGCCCTGATCATCAGCGCCCCGAAGGCCGACACCGGGAAGCTGACCGCGCGGCTGAAGAAGATCCTCCCGCGCGGCACGAAGGTGGCGGCGCTCGCGCCGGCGCGGTCCGCGCGGCGGCAGCCCGCCGGGCAGGGCGGCCGCGTGCGGCTGACCGGGCGGCCCGACGGGGTGACGGGCGACTCGACCCCGATCACCGGCAACCGGATGACGCCCACCATGCGGGCGCTGGTGCTGGAGATCGCCCGGCTGTTCGGCCCCTTCCCGGTCATCGGCTGCTACCGCGACAACGCCGACGCGCAGGACCACGGGCACGGCCGGGCCTGCGATTTCATGGCCAGCACCGGCGGCCGCATGCCGAGCGCCGGCGCGATGCGGCACGGCGACCAGGTCGCGCAGTACGCCGTCCAGCACGCGCGGCGCCTCGGGGTCTCCTACGTCATCTGGAAGCAGCACATCTGGAACGTGCGGGGCGGTGGCTGGCGCCCGATGGCGGACCGCGGGAGCCTCACGCAGAACCACTACGACCACGTGCACATCTCGGTGCTGCGCTAGCCGCCCCGCGCCCGGCCGTGCGAGCCGGGGTCAGGGCAGTTCCTGCTCGCACCAGACGACCTTGCCCCCGGCGGTGCGGCGCACGCCCCAGCGCTGCGCCAGCCGGCCCACGACGTGCAGCCCCCGGCCCGACTCGGTCATCTCGTCCTCGTCGTCGTGGTGGCGGATGCGGGGCCGGCCGTCGGAGGAGTCGAAGACCTCGCAGACCAGGCCGCCCTCGCGCACGAGCCGCAGCGTGATCCGGCCGCCCGCGTGCCGGATCGCGTTGGTGACCAGCTCGGACACCAGCAGCATCGTCGAGTGGGCCATGTCGTCGAGGTCCCAGCGGGCGAGCCGGTCGCGGACGAGGCCGCGGGCCCGGCGGACCGCGGCGGGCTCGGCGGGCAGCTCCCAGGTGGCGTGGTGGTCGGCGGGGATGCGCGCCAGCCGGGCCACGAGCATCGCGATGTCGTCGCGGTGCTGGTCGTCGTAGACGCCGTCCAGCGCCGCCTGGCACAGGTCCTCCAGCGGCCGGGCGGCGGCGCCCGGCCCGAAGGTGGCCTGCAGGCGGGCGAGACCGTCGTCGATGTCGCGGGCCCGGTTCTCCACGAGCCCGTCGGTGTAGAGGAACAGGAGCGTCCCGTCCTCGACGGTGAACTCGCGGCTGACGATGGGTCCGTCGCCGCCGACGCCGAGCGGCGGCGCGGGCGGCACCGGCAGGTACTCCGAGTCGGCGCCGGGCGGGGCGAGCAGCGGCGGCAGGTGCCCGGCGCTGGCGACCTCGCACCGGCCGCTGACCGCGTCGTAGACGACGTAGGCGCAGGTGGCGAAGTGCGGTTCCCGCTCGCCGAGCGTCCGCATCAGCGAGTCGAGCCGCTCCAGGGCCTCGGCGGGCGGCAGCTCCAGCCCGGCGAGGGTGTGGATGGCGGTGCGGAGCCGCCCCATCGTGACGGCGGCCTTCACGCCGTGCCCGGCGACGTCCCCGACCACCAGCGCGACCCGCGCGCCCGGCAGCGCGATCGACTCGTACCAGTCGCCGCCCACCTCGATCAGCCGGCTGCCCGGCAGGTAGCGGTGGTGCACCTCGACCGGGGACGGCGCGGACAGCCCGGTCGGCAGCAGGCTGCGCTGCAGGGTGAGGGCGGTGGCGCGCTCCCGCGAGTACTGCCGCGCGCTCTCGATGAAGATGGACGCCCGGTTGGCGAAGTCCATCCCGATCTCGACGTCGTAGGCGTCGAACGGGCGGTGCGCGGCGTTGCGGGTGCAGGTGAAGAAGCCGAGGACCCCCGCCGCCGACGTGATCGGCAGCAGCAGCATGGAGGCGCCCTTGAGCAGGTCCGCGACCGGCGGCCGGCGCCAGGCCGCCGCGAGCTGGGCGGCGCCGTCGCGGCCGAGCGAGCGCAGTACGGGCTCGCCCGACCCCATGCACAGCGCGTGCGGGGTGCCCTCCGGGTAGACGAGGGACTCGCCGGTGGGGAACGTCGCGTCCCAGGCCGGGTCGTCGTCGTCGAACCCGATCGCCATCCGGCGCATCTGCGGGCCGTCGGGGCCGTCCGGCGGCTCGTCTGCGTCGATGTGCCGCTCCAGCAGGAGCAGGGCGCCGGAGTTGCAGAAGTGCGGGACGAGCACGTCCATCAGGCCGCGCGCCAGCATCTCCAGGTCGAGGGTGGAGCCGATCCGCGGGAGCGCGTCGTCCAGCAGGGCCCGGCGGATCACGGCCGGGTCGACGAACCGGTCGGCGAGCGGCACCGGCACCCGGACGACGGCGAGGGCGACGACGTCGGGCCCGCCGCCGTTCATCGGGTGGACGGTGACGACGGCGTCGAGCATGCCGCCCTCGGGGTTGTCCACGGCGAGCATCGCGGTCCGCTCCCGGCCGGCCTTGATGGCCTCCAGCAGCGGATCCCGCGCGCCGGGGATCACCTCGTCCAGGTCGGCACCGCGCAGGTCGTCGCCGTTCGGGGCGAGAACTGCGGCGGCGTTACGGTCGAACTGGAGTATTCTCCCCGACGAATCCATGCCGAGAATCAGAATTCGGGTGGACGACTCCATCGCTCGATTATGGGACATCGCGGGCCCGCGTGCGGCCGATACGGCAGGGGAAACCGTCCGGGAATTCCGTCGCTCGCGTTCCAGCCTAGCGGTCATCCGGAAAACGCCCGTCCGCCGGAACTCTCCGGTCAGGAATCGCCGAAGACCTGTGGCGGCGGGACGGGGGCGACGATCTCCTCGCCGTCGCGCAGCGGCGCCGCGCCCCCGCAGAAGGCGGCGAGGTCGCCGCCCTCCAGCAGCCGGGCCCGCGCGATGCCGCCCGCCGCGCGGCGGGTCAGCTCCGCCACCGGCAGCGGCTCCGGGGACCCCGCCACGATGAGGTTGCCGAACCGGCGGCCCCGCAGCACGCCCGGGTCGGCCATGAGCAGCGTGTGCTCGAACACCGAGCGCACCGTGGCGGCGACCCTGCGGGCGAAGGGCAGCCGGAAGCCGTCGGCGACGTTGGCCATGTAGACGCCGCCGGGCCGCAGCACCCGCGCGGCGTCCAGCACGAACTCGCGGGTCGCCAGCTCGGCGGGCATGGACGCCTCGGCGAACGCGTCCATCACGACGAGGTCGTCGGAGTCGTCGGCGAGCGCCGCGATGCCCGAGCGGCCGTCGGTGATCCGGATCCGCAGGCCCGGGATGCCCTTGACGGGCAGCTGCTCGCGGACGAGTCGCACCAGTTCCGCGTCCGGCTCCAGGACGATCTGCCGGGACCCCGGCCTGGTCGCGGCGATGTAGCGGGGCAGCGTGCAGCCGGCGCCGCCGATGTGCACGGCGTCGAACGGCTCGCCGTCCACCCCGAGCTCGTCGACCACGTCGCCCATGAGCCGCATGTACTCGAAGTCGAGGTAGGTCGGGTCGGACAGGTTCACGTACGACTGGGGCACGCCGCCGACGAGCAGCATCCAGCCGCCGTCGCGGTCGGCGTCGCGGAGGAGCTCGGCCTCCCCGCCGTCGACCCGGTAGACGTTCGGCCGGGGTTCACGCCTGCCCTTACGCGCCATGGCCCCACCCTACGGAACCCTTTGAGGAGTGCCCGCCGAACGTCAGGCCCGCTCGGTGAGGGCGTCCTCGCCCGCGAAGTGGCAGGCGCTGGGGTGCGCGGAACCGTCCCGCTCCTCCAGCCGGGGCTCCTGCTCGGCGCACACGTCCCGGGCCTTCCAGCAGCGGGTCCGGAACCGGCAGCCGGACGGCGGGTCCAGCGGTGACGGCGGCTCCCCCTCCAGCCGGATCCGGTCCGTCCAGCCGGGCGCGTCCGGGTCGGGCACGGGGACGGCCGACAGCAGCGCCTGCGTGTACGGGTGGGTCGGATGCTCGTAGATCTCGGTCTCGTCGCCCGTCTCGACGACCTTGCCCAGGTACATGACGGCGACGCGGTCGGAGATGTGCCGGACGGCGGCGAGGTCGTGCGCGATGAACACCTGCGCCAGGCCCAGCTCCCGCCGGAGGTCGGCGAGCAGGTTCATCACCTGCGCCTGAACGGAGACGTCCAGCGCCGATACGGGCTCGTCGCACACGAGCACGTCGGGCCGCAGCGCCAGGGCGCGGGCGATCCCGACGCGCTGGCGCTGCCCGCCGGAGAACTGGTGCGGGTACCGGTCGACGTGGCCGGGGTCCAGGCCCACGCGCTCCAGCAGTTCGCGCACCCGCGCGCGCCGCTCGCGCTTCGGCGCGACCTCCGGGTGGATCGCGAACGGCTCGCCCACGATGTCCCCGACCGTCATCCGCGGGTTGAGCGACGAGTAGGGGTCCTGCAGGACGATCTGGATGCGGCGGCGCAGTGCCCGCAGCTCGGGTTTCGGCAGCGCGAACACGTCGCGGCCGTCGAAGCGGACCGTCCCGGCCGTGGGGCGTTCCGCGGCGAGCAGCAGCCGCGCCAGCGTCGACTTCCCGCAGCCGGACTCGCCGACGACGCCGAGGGTCTCGCCCCGGCGCAGTTCCAGGTCGACGCCGTCCACGGCCTTGACCTGGCCGACCGTGCGTTTCAGCACGATCCCGCGGGTCACCGGGTAGTGCTTGACGAGCCCCTCCACCCGCAGGATCGGGGCCTCTGCCGGGTCAGGCACCGTGCACCTCCTCGGCGAAGTGGCAGGCGGCGGCGTGGCCGGGCGCGACGGTGGCGAGCGGCGGCGTCTCCGCCGCGCAGACCGCCTCCGCGCGCGGGCAGCGCGGCCGGAACGGGCAGCCGGGCGGCAGCGCGGCCGGGTCCGGCGGCGCCCCCTTGATCGGGACGAGCGGCCCGCCGCGCCGGTCGAGCCGCGGCACCGACGCCAGCAGCCCGCGCGTGTAGGGGTGGGCGGGCCGCGCGTACAGCTCCCGGGCGGGCGCCTGCTCGGCGACCGACCCGGCGTACATGACGACGATCCGGTCGGCGACGCCGGCGACGACGCCGAGGTCGTGGGTGATCAGGACCATGCCCATGCCCAGTTCCTCCTGGAGCCCGGCGAGCAGGCGCATGATCTGCGCCTGGACGGTCACGTCGAGGGCCGTGGTGGGCTCGTCGGCGATCAGGACGTCCGGCTCCAGCGCCAGCGCCATCGCGATCATGGCCCGCTGCCGCATGCCGCCGGAGAACTGGTGCGGGTGGTCGCCGAACCGCCGCGCCGCCGACGGGATCCGCACCCGCTCCATCAGCTCGACCGCCCGGTCCCGGGCCTCCCGGCGGCCGAGCCCGCGGTGCACCCGGTACATCTCGCGGATCTGGTCGCCGACGGTGAACACCGGGTTCAGCGCGGTCAGCGCGTCCTGGAAGATCATCGAGATGCGCTCGCCGCGGTACTCGCGGCGGCGGCGCTCCGGCAGGCCCAGCAGCTCCTCGCCGCGCAGCCGCACCGAGCCCCGCTCGATCCGGGCGGGCGGGACGTCGAGGATGCCCATGACGGCCTGCGCCGCGACGCTCTTGCCGGACCCCGACTCGCCGAGGACCGCGACCGTCTCCCCCTCCGCGAGGGTGTAGGACAGCCCGTTCACGGCGTGCACGTCCCGGCCGCGCACCCGGAAGCGGACGTGCAGGTCGTCGACGGCCAGCAGCGGCTCCGCCGGGCGCGGCGCCGGGACCGCCTCGGCCTTCCGGCCCGCGGCCGTGTCACGTTCTCCGGTCATCGCTCACCGCAGCTTCGGGTCGAGGGCGTCGCGGACGGCGTCGCCGAGCAGCAGGAAGCTCAGCACCGTGGCCGACAGGAACGCCGCGGGGAAGATCAGCAGATGCGGGTGGACCATGAAGGCGTCCTTGGCCTGGCCGAGCTGGAGGCCCCAGGAGACCTGCGGGTACTGGAGGCCGACGCCGAGGAAGTCCAGCGTCGCCTCCCCCACGATGACGTTGCCGACGTTGAGGGTGGCGACCACGATCACCGGGGCGATCGCGTTCGGCAGGATGTGCCGGGCCATGACCCGGCGGTCGGACGCGCCGAGCAGCCGCGCGGCCTGCACGTAGTCGGCGGCGCGGACGGAGATGACCTGCCCCCGCATGATGCGGATCATCGTCGTCCAGCCGAGCAGCACCAGCACCAGCGTCATCGCGCCGATGCCGTGCCCGGGGAACGCGACGAGGATCACCGTGCCGCCCAGCACGAACGGCAGCCCGAAGAACACGTCGGTCAGCCGGGAGACCAGCGCGTCGAGGACGCCGCCGTAGTAGCCCGACAGCATCCCGAACACCACCGCGATCAGCAGCGCGAACAGTGTCACCGCGACGCCGATGAGCAGCGTGGGCCGGGCGCCGTGCACGACGTGCGCGTAGTAGTCGCAGCCGGCGAGGTCGGTGCCGAACCAGTGCTCGCCGGACGGGCCGAGCTTGGACAGGTTCGGGTCGCAGCCCTCGTTGGCCGCGGTGCCGGTGAACAGGCCCGGCCGGGCGGCCATCACCGCGACCACGGCCAGCACCGTCACCGAGGCCCAGAAGATCCAGCGGCGCCGCAGGTCGCGCCACGCGTCGCCCCACAGCGACGCCCGGCCGACCTCGCCGCCCGCCGCCGCGGTGACCTCGGCCTGCGCCTCCTCCGTCGTCATCCCCGGCCCCCTACTCGTACCTGATCCGCGGGTCCAGGACCCCGTACAGCAGGTCCACGACCAGGTTGACCAGCAGGAAGATCAGCACCAGCACGGTGACCGCGCCGACCACGACCGGTCCCTCCTTGAGCTGGATCGACTGGAACACCTGCTGCCCGACGCCCGGCAGGTTGAAGATCCCCTCGGTCACGATCGCGCCGCCCATCAGGTTCCCGAAGTCGACGCCGAGGTAGGTCACCACGGGGATCAGCGAGTTGCGCAGTGTGTGCCGCCCGATGACCCGCGCCTTCGACAGCCCCTTCGCCCGCGCGGTCCGGACGTAGTCGGCCCGGAGGTTCTCCGCCAGGCTCGTGCGGGTCAGCCGCGCCACGTACGACAGGCCGAGCGAGCCGAGCACGATGCCGGGCAGCAGGTAGCTCATCGGCCACCCGTCCTCGGTCCCGGCCGTCGGGAAGACCTGCCAGTGCAGGCCGAACACGATCTGCGCGATGTAGCCGAGGACGAACACCGGCACCGCGATCACCAGGGTCGTCCCGCCGAGGACGAGGGTGTCGGCGAGCCTGCCGCGCCGCAGGCCCGCCCACACGCCGAGCGCGATCCCGATGACCAGCTCGAAGAGCCAGGCGGTGAGCGCGAGCCGCGCGGTCACCGCCCAGCGCCCGCCGAGCATCTCCGACACGCTCTGGCCGGTGTAGTTCTCGCCCAGGTCGCCCTGGGCGAGGCCCCACATGTACTTCGCGTACTGCACCAGCAGCGGGTCGTTCAGGTTGTACCGGTCCCGGAGCGTCCGCAGGACGTTCTCCGGGACCGGCTTGTCCCCGGCGAGCGCCTGGATCGGGTCCCCCGGCAGCGCAAACACCATCGCGTAGATGAGGAGCGTGGTGCCGAAGAAGACCGGGACCGCCTGGAGGAGCCGCCGGACGACGTAACGCCACATCGGGGGCTACTTCACCGTCACTTCGTGGGCGAGCAGACCCGTCGCGTACGGCGTGACGGTGACGTTGCCGACGTCGTCGGAGTGCCCTCCCTGGCGGGCCCACGTCCACAGCGGGATCATCGGCATCTCCTCGATGGCGATGTCCTCCGCCCGGTTGTAGAGCCCGATGGCCTTCTGCTGGTCCGCCGTGCGGTTCGCCTCGGCGATGAGCTCGTCGAACTCCTCGCTCTTCCAGCCCATGCGGTTGTTGTCCGAGCCCCACATGTTCTCGAGGTAGTTCTGCGGGCTCGGGTAGTCGGCCTCCCAGTTCTGCCGGTACGGGCCCTTCTCCTCGCGGGCGCGCAGCATGGAGAAGTAGTCGGACGCGGGGACCTGCCGGAACTCGATCTTCTGGATGCCGAGGTTGTCGCGCAGGGAGTTCGCGACGATCCGCATCCATTGCGCGTAGGTCGGCTGCGCGTTGGAGAAGTACAGCTCCAGCGTCCCCTCGAAACCGCCGGCCTTGTCGAACAGCTCCTTCGCCTTGGCCGGGTTGTAGGTGCACAGCTCGCCGCAGGCGTTGTCGCGGTGGCCGGGGATGATCGACGGCAGCAGCGAGTCGGCCGGGAAGTAGGCGCCGTTGTAGACGGCCTTGTTGATGCCCTCCCTGTCGATGACCATCGAGATGGCCCTGCGCAGGTCCGGCTCGGCGAAGCGCTTGTCGAACAGGGGGAAGCCGAGGTAGTCGATCGTGCCCATCTCGCCGGTGATGAACCGGTCGCCGAACACCTTCTCGGCCTCGGGCACCTTTCCGGACGGGATGGTCTGGAGCACGTCCAGGCTGCCCGCCCGCAGGTCGGTGTAGGCGGTGTCGGCGCTGGAGTAGCTCTTCCAGGTGACGCCCTTGTTCTTGGGCTTGCGCGGCCCGGTGTAGCCGGGGAACGCGACGAGCTTGATCTGCTTGTTGCGCTCCCACTCCCCGTCCATCATGTACGGGCCGTTGCCGATCGGGCGCTCGTCGAACGCCTTGGTGTCCTTGAGACCGGCCTTCGGCATCGGCGCGTACGCCGGGTAGGTGAGCAGCAGCGGGAACTGGCTGAACGGGTGGTTGAGCGTGACCTCGAGGGTGTTCTCGTCGACGACCTCGACCCCGGACAGCGTGTCGGCCTCCGGTTCGGCGTTCTCGTCCTCGGGGTTCATCGCCCCGTAGCCCTCGATATGTGAGAAGTAGTCGTTGGCGCCCATGCCGTTCGGCCCGTAGGCGGCGTAATTCCACGCGTCGGCGAAGCTCTGCGCGGTCACGGGCTCGTCGTTGTGGAACTTCTGGCCCGGCTTGACCTTGATCGTCCAGACCTTCTGGTCGTCCGAGGCGACCGACTCGGCGGCGAGCGGGACGGCCCGGCCCTCGCGGTCCAGCGTCATCAGGTTGTCGAAGAGCTCGCTGATCACGTCGAAGGAATAGCTGCTGGTCGTGTTGGCGGGCATCAGGTGGTCGGGTTCGGAATGGCCCGCGGTGAACGTGCCGTCGCTCGCGCCGGCGTCACCGCCGCCGCCGCAGGCGGACAGCCCGAGCGAGGCCGCCAGCACCACCGCGGCCATGGCCCTCGCGCGCCCGGACACACCCCTTGCGCGCACACCCCTTACGGCACCCCTCTGGCTTCGCATCGTCCTCCCACCCGTCGCTGCCTCGCGCCGCGGGTGCTTGGCCACCCGCCGCACCTAGATTGCTCGCAGGGTCGTACTCTCGGTGACGCTTTGGATACGGGGCTCACGGAGTCGAGACCGGATCGAGACATCTTGATCATCATTGACAGGGGCGGGCGTGGGGGAAGAATGAGGTCGCGTTGCAGGAGCGGCGTCCGGGGGTGAAGGTGCGCGACGACCGGGACGGCCGTGACGCCGGCGGTGACGACGGCGGGGCCGCGGCCGACGCGGCGGCGATCTGCGCCGACCTGATCCGGTTCGACACCACCAACCGGGGCGAGGGCGTGGCCCGTCCGGAACGGCCGGCCGCCGAGCACGTCGCCGCGCTGCTGGCCGAGGCGGGCGCCGAGGCGAAGATCGTGGAGTCCGCGCCCGGCCGCGCGAGCGTGCTGGCCCGCGTCCCCGGCACCGATCCCGGCCGTCCCGCGTTCCTGGTCCACGGCCATCTGGACGTGGTGCCCGCCGACCCGGCGGAGTGGACCGTTCCCCCTTTCTCGGGCGAGGTCCGCGACGGATGTGTGTGGGGCCGCGGCGCCATCGACATGAAGGGCAGCCTCGCGATGACCCTCGCCGTCGTCCGGCGGCGGCTGCGGGAGGGGCGGCGGACGCGCGGCGACCTCGTCCTGGCGTTCCTGGCCGACGAGGAGTGCACCGGCGAGCACGGCTCCCGGTACGTCGCGCGCGAGCACCGCGGATTCTTCGACGGGTGCGCCGAGGCGATCAGCGAGTCCGGCGGCTTCAGCGTGGAGGCGGGGGCCGCGCGCGTCTACCCCATCGCGACCGGGGAGCGCGGCACGGCGTGGATGCGGCTCACGGCGCGCGGCACCGCCGGGCACGGGTCCAAGCCCGCGCCCGACAATGCCGTCGCCGAGATCGCGCACGCCGTGTCCCGGCTGGCCGCCCACGAGTGGCCCGTCCGGCTGACCCCCGGAGTCCGGGCGCTGCTGGACGGCCTCGCGGACGCGCTCGGCACCGCCGTCGACCACGACCGGCTGGACGAGGAGGCGGTGCGCCTCGGAGCCGCCGGCCGCCTGTTCGCCGAGACGATCCGCAACTCGGCCAACCCGACCCGCCTCGACGCCGGATACAAGGTGAACGTCGTGCCGGGCACGGCGACCGCGCAGGTCGACGGGCGCTACCTGCCGGGGACCGGCGAGGAGTTCCTCGCCACCGTCGACCGGCTGCTCGGCCCGAAGGTCACCCGCGCGTTCCTCAACCACGAGGAGGCGCCGGCCGCCGACCCGGCCGGGCCGACGTTCGCCGCGCTGGCGGACGCGCTCCGCGCCGAGGACCCGGCCGCCCGCCCCGTCCCGTACGTCATGGCGGGCGGCACCGACGCGAAGGCGTTCCACCGGATCGGCATCGCGAGCTACGGCTTCGCCCCCCTGCGCCTCGGGCCGGGCCTGGACTACCTCGGCATGTTCCACGGCGTGGACGAGCGGGTGCCGGTCGACGGGCTCGCCTTCGGCACCCGGGTGCTGGACCGGTTCCTCGACACCCGCTGAAGCCCCGGGCGCGGGCGGGCGGACCAGGTGGGTAGGGATCAGGCGTGGACTTCTCCAGCGCGGCCGGCGAGCTGTACGGCGTCCCGCCGTCCGGGTTCGTGGCGACGAGGAAGCGGCTGGCCCAGGAGGCGAAGGACGCGGGCGACCGGGCCCTCGCCAAGCGGATCGGGGAGCTGCGCCGCCCGACGCTGTCGGCGTGGGCGGTGAACCTCCTCGCCCGCTCGGCCGCGGACGACCTGGAGCGCCTGCTGGACGTCGGCGCCGAGATCCGCGCCGCGTGGGGTTCCGGCGGCGGGCTCGGGGACCTGGAGCAGCAGCGCGCGCGGCTCGTGGGCTCGCTGGTGCGAACGGCGGCGGATCTCGCCGCCGAGGCGGGCGCCCCGCTGCGCGAGCAGGCCCTCCGCGAGGTGGAGGACACGCTCCAGGCCGCCACCGTGGACGCGGACATCGCCGGCGAGGTCCGTGAGGGGCGCCTCTCCCAGCCGCGCAGCCACACGGGCTTCGTCCCCGCCGGGTTCCCCATGGCGCCCCGGAACGGCGAGGAGGGCGCCGAGCCGAAGGCCAAGGAGAAGAAGGCAGAGGAGAAGAAGGCCAAGGAGAAGCCGCCCGCCAAGGCGCCCGCCCGGGAGAGGCCGGCAATGGAGCCCGCCGAAGCGGAGGAGCCGGTCAAGGCGAAGGGGCGCGGCCGGTCGAACGTCACGCGGACGAGCGCGGCGCGGGCGCGGCGGGCGGAGACGCTGCGCAGGCGCGCCGAGGCCGCGGACCGCAGGCTCGCCGAGCGGCGGGAGCGGGCCGAGGCGGCGAGCCGGGAGGCCGAGGAGGCGTCCGCCGAGGTCGGGCGGCTGCGCCACGAGCTGGACCGGGCGATCGCCGGACGCGACGCGGCGGTGCGCCGGGCCGAGCGCGCCGCGCAGCACCGCGCCCGGGCCGAGGAGGAGGCGCGGGAGGCCCGCGAGGCCGCGCGGGAGGCCCGCCGCGCCGCCGACCGTGACGCACGGCACGGCTGACCGCCACCCCAGATGCCGGGAGGACCTCCGGCATCGAGTACGTTCGATTGGAACGAGATTCCAGAATCGCCGGGACAGCGGCCGTGACGGCGACGGCGAGATGACGACAGGGGGCGCGCGGTGACGGCACCGGCCGTGCAACAGCAGACCGACTGGACGGAACCGGGCGCGCATCCCGTGGCGCCGGGGGTGCACCGCATCCCGCTGCCGCTGCCGATCCCGTCGCTGCACGCGGTCAACGTCTACGTCATCGAGGACTCCGCCGGACTCGTCGTCGTCGACTCCGGCTGGGCGATGGACGACACGCGGACGACCCTGGAGCGCGCCCTCCGCACGCTCGGCCACGGGCTGGACGACGTCGCGCAGTTCCTCGTCACCCACGCGCACTGGGACCACTACTCGCAGGCCCTCGCGCTGCGCGAGTCGTTCGGGACGCGGGTGCGGATCGGGCGCGGCGAGCAGGCCTCGATCGAGGCGTTCGACGTGCGCCGTGGCCTGCACCCCCGGCAGGTGGAGATGCTGCGCCGCTGCGGCGCGCCCGGCCTCGCCGACGAGATCGCGAGCCTGCCGATGGACAGGTCCGAACAGAACATCCCGCACACCCGCCCCGACGGGTGGCTGGACGACGGGGAGCGCATCGGCCTCACCGCCCGCGGGCTGGACGTCTTCGCCACGCCGGGCCACACGCGCGGCCACGTCGTGCTGCGGGACGCCGCCGCAGGGCTGCTGTTCGCCGGCGACCACGTCCTGCCGCACATCACCCCGTCGATCGGGCTGGAGACCGAGCCCGAGCGCAAGCCGCTGCGCAGCTACCTGGAGTCGCTGCGGCTCGTCCGGGACATGCCCGACACGCTGCTGCTGCCCGCGCACGGCCCGGTGACGCCGAGCGTGCACACCCGGGTCGACGAGCTGCTGGAGCACCACGCCGAGCGGCTCGACGCCGCCGCCGCGGAGGTCCGGGCGGGGCACACGACGGCCTTCGAGGTCGCCGCCGCGCTGCCGTGGACGCGCAGGAAGCGCACCCTGGACGACCTGGACACCTTCAGCCGCATGCTGGCCGTCCTGGAGATCGAGGCCCACCTGGACGTCCTGGCCGACAGGGGCGTCCTGGACGCCCACGACGAGGCGGGAGTCCGCCGCTACGCCGTGCGGCGCTGACCGCCCCGTCCGGAACGGGGACGGTGGGAGCGATGAGTTTCCGCGGCCCCGCGGGTCTGCATCGGATGAACCACCGACGGACCGTTTCGGACGGAGGACACACCCATGGCGCTCCCCGAAGTCGTCTCTCGCGAAGAGTGGACGGCCGCACGCAAGAGACTGCTCGCCAAGGAGAAGGAGCTCACCCGCGCACGCGACGCGCTGAACGCGGAGCGGCGCCGCCTGCCGATGGTGCGGGTCGAGAAGGACTACGTCTTCGAGGGCCCGGACGGCGAGGCGAGCCTGCTCGACCTGTTCCACGGCCGCCGCCAGCTCATCCTCGGGCACGCGATGTGGGACCCCGAGTGGGACCGCGCCTGCCGGAGCTGCTCGTCGGGCCTCGCCGAGATCTCGATCGGCCACCTGCGGCACCTGAACGAGCGCGACACCACCTACGTGGCGGTCTCCAGGGCCCCGCTGTCGAAGATCGCGCCGTTCAAGGCGGAGATGGGCTGGGTGTTCCCCTGGTACTCCTCGTACGGCAGCGACTTCAACTATGACTACCACGTCACGATCGACGGGTCCGTGGCGCCGGAGCAGTACAACTACCGGCCCCTGCCGCCGGAGGGCGAGCGCCCGATGGAGCTGCCCGGCACGAGCTGCTTCCTGCGGGACGGCGACACCGTCTACCACACCTACTCGATGTTCGCCCGCGGCGCGGAACAGGTCGGCGGCGCCTACTACTTCCTGGACCTGACGGCCCTCGGCCGTCAGGAGGAGTGGGAGGAGCCGAAGGGCCGCGGCACGGGCGGCATGCCGGCGGGCAGCAAGCTGCCCTACCCCGACGAGTACGACGACGAATACTCCTCCTGAGAAACGCCGCCCTTCCCCATGGGCGTCCCGCCTAGTGCCCACGGTCAGCCGTGCGCATGGCGGGCGTCCGGCGCGGCGGCCCGTGACCGTGCGCGCGGCCTCGCGGAGAGGCCGCGGCACGGTCATCGGCGCCCGGTCACCGGCCGCGCCCCGGGGCGCGGCCGTCGGGTGAAATGCCGCCGGTTAGGCTGACCTTCCGGTTCCCTCCCGGAAGGAGCGGCGATGACGCTCGTCCCCGAGTCCGCGACGATCACCTCCCCCGAGGAGCTGCGCGAGATCCTCGGCGCGCCGATGCCGCGGGCGGTCGCCAAGGAGCGGGTGAGGCTGCACGCCCGGGACCGCGACTGGCTCGCCCGCTCGCCGTTCTGCCTGATCGCCACCAGTGACGCGGACGGCAACTGCGACGTCTCCCCCAAGGGCGACCCGCCCGGGTTCGTGCACGTCATCGACGACACGACGATCGCCGTCCCGGAACGGCCCGGCAACCGCCGCGCCGACGGCTACCTGAACGTCCTGAGCAACCCGCACGCGGGGCTGATCTTCCTCGTCCCCGGCCGCGGCGAGACGCTGCGCGTCAACGGCCGGGCCAGGCTCGTCCGCGACGCGCCGTTCTTCGACGAGATGGTCGTCAACGGGCACCGCCCGTCGCTCGCGCTGGTCGTGGAGATCGAGCAGATCTTCTTCCACTGCGCGAAGGCGCTCATGCGCTCCAAGCTGTGGAAGCCCGGCACGTGGGAGCCGGACGCGCTTCCCTCGCACGCCCGCATCGTCGCCGACCTGCGGTACGCGCAGGAGAGCGTGGAGGAGCTGGAGCGGTACTACTCCGAGGACAACTATGCGAAGAAGCTGTACCAGGGCTGACAGAAGCACGCCCGCCGGACGGCCTCCGGCGGACATGGATCGACCCCCGCGCTTCCGCGCGGGGGTCGCGGGCCGGGCGGCCCAATCAGCCGCTCTTGCGGCGGAACTGCCGCTGATGGTCGGCACGGTCGTGCGTGCCGCGCACCTTGGGGCCGTTCCGGCCCGCCGAGCCGGCGTTCTTGCCCCCCGCGCCGCGCTTGCGCTCCAGGGCCTCCCGGAACCTGCGCTTCACATCGTCCTCGCCGTCCTCCGGCGCTCCTGGCGAGTCGGCCATGCGGACCTCCAGCTCTTGTAGGGACACCCCCAGCCTCACATAAGCCGCGGCGACCGGCCATGCTGCCCCCACCGGAAGATCACGCAGGGGATATTTCGTCATCGACCGGTCACTACGGAAGGATCTCTCCTAAGTTTGTGCGGGTGGAGCCCCAGACGTCGCACGCAGAGACCGCGCCCGCACACCCGCCGCTGGAGTCGCTCGCCGTCCAGCCGCTGGTCAACCGGGACTACGAGTCCCGCCCCGCCCTCTTCTACGAGCGCCTCCGCGCCGAGTACGGACCGGTCGCCCCGGTGGACGTCCTCGGCGTGCCGGCATGGCTCGTGATCGGCTACCCGCAGACCCTCGACATCCTGCGCGACACGCGGGGCATCTGGAGCAAGCGGCTCGACTCCTGGCGGGCGCGCCGGGAGGGCCGCGTCCCCGCCGACTGGCCGCTGCTCCCGGCCTTCGAGATCGACAACTCGGTGTTCCGCGACGGCCCCGACCTCACCCGGCTCCGCGGCGCATGGAGCGAGGGACTGCGCCCCTTCCAGGACCGCACGCGGACGCAGGCGAAGGAGCTGGAGCGGGCCATCCGGCGGTACGCCGACGAGCTGATCACCGTGCTGTCGGAGAGCGGCGGCCGGACCGGGTGGACCGACCTGTCGGCGCAGTACGCGCGGCCGCTGCCGCTGATGATCGTGGGCCGGCTGCTCGGCGCCGAGCCCGGCCGCGGCGACGACATCATCATGGACATGTGGCGGATGCTGGACGCCGGGCCGGACGCCGCCGAGGCGGCCGGGCGGCTGACCGCCGAGGTCGCCGCCATCTGCCAGGCCAAGCTGACCACCCCCGGCGAGGACCTGCCGTCCTACATGATCGCCGCGGTGCCCGACCTGACCGTCGACGAGCTCACCCGCGAGATGACCATGCTCATCGGGCTGGTCGGCGACTACACCGGGACGCTGGTCTGCAACACGATCGCCGAGGTGATCGCCGGGGACACCGGGGTGCGCGACAGCATCTCCGCCGGGATGCTGCCGGAGGCGGTCAACCGCGCCGCGATCACCAGCCCGCCCATGGCCAACCTGACGTTCCGGTGGCCGAAGACGGACGTGCGCGTCGGCCGGTTCCTGATCGCCGCCGGGGACCCGGTGATGCTGTCGCCCGCGGCGGCCCACCTGGACCCCGCGTTCACCGGCACGATGACGCCGGACTCCATCTACAGCTCCCGCGCGCACCTGGCGTGGGGCGCGGGGCCGCACGCGTGCCTCGGCCGCGATCTCGCCACGACCATCACCACGATCGCGGTGGAGCGGCTGTTCGAGCGGTTCTCCGGGCTGCGGCTCGCGCTGCCCGCCGACCAGCTTCCGTGGCGGTCGTCGCCGATGATGCGCGGCCTGCGGTCGCTGCCGGTCACCTACGAGCTGGCCGACGAGCCGCGGCGGTCGCCCGCCGGCCCGGCGGGCGGGCCCGCCGCCGGGGACGCGGCGCCGGAGGCGGACACCCCGGCGGCGGCCGAGCAGAAGTCGCTGGTGCGCCGGGTCCTGCGGATGATGCGGCTGTCGCAGCCCTGAGGGGGCCGCGTTCTCAGGGAGCGCCGCTCCCGGGGGCGCCGATCCGGTCGAGTTCCACCGTCCACACACCGTCCATGACCTCGGTCAGGGTGAGGTACAGGTTCAGGGCGGAGCGGCCCTCCTGCGCCGTCCACAGCGGGAACGCCACGCGGAAGCGGGGCCGCCCGCCGGGGGCGCCTTCGACGCCGGTCGCGCCGACCGCGTCGAAGGCGTCCTCCGGCGGGCTGATCAGGTCGAGCCCGCGGCCCTCGATCGCCCCGGCCAGGTCGGCCGCGCTGAGCCGGCGCCCCTCGGCCAGCGTCTCCAGTTCCGCGTAGTCCCCGGCGACCAGCAGGGAGACCACGACCCTGACGGCGTTCACGCCCTCCCGCGGCAGCATGCGCCACACCGTACCGTCCCCCGCCACATGACCCGCCGCAGGATCGGCCGCATGTTTGGGCACGTGCGCCCGGGAACGATCCGTCCGGTAGGCGCGCAGGGAGGACGAACGAACGATGCCAGACAAGAGCGACAAGCACGGCGCGAAGCTGGACGAGCAGATCGAGCGCGAGACGCAGGGCATGGTCAGCGGCGGTCATCCCACCCACGCCCAGGAGTTCAAGGAGACCGAGCCCTTCTCCAACGACGACCCCGACGACCCGGCCGCCCAGCCGGCCGCGGACCGGGAGGGCTCCCCGCCCGGGATGACCGCGCAGGACGTCGAGGGACGCAGCGCCCTCGCCCGGATGCTGACGGGCGTGCGGTACCCGGCGCGGCCGAACGAGCTGATCCGGCACGCCGCCGAGGGCGGCGCCCCCGACACCGCCGTCGAGGCGCTGCGGACGCTGCCCAAGCGCGAGTACGAGAACGTCGCCGACGTGGCCGAGGAACTCGGCTACGGCCGCGAGGAACGCCGCTACTGAGCGGCCCCCGGACGACCCCCGGAGAGCGTCACCGCTCGTTCAGGGCGCGTTCGCGGAGCAGCGGGATCTGGCCGCCGGCGGCGACCAGGTCCCGCTGCCGCTGCGATAGGCGGTGGCGCGCGCGGTACGTCTCGCCCTTGGCCACGTTGCGGACCTCGACCTCGTTCCCTGCCTCCAGCGCGTCGCGGACGCCCACGATGCGCAGCACGTCGCCCTGCCCGACCCGGTCGTAGTCGTCCCCGTCCGCGAATTCGAGGGGCAGGATCCCGAAGTTGACGAGGTTCTGCCAGTGGATGCGCGCGTACCCGCGGGCCAGGACGAGGCGGAGCCCGAGGTGGCGGGGCGCGATCGCGGCGTGCTCGCGCGAGGATCCCTGGCCGTAGTTGCGGCCGCCGACCACGGCGTGCGGCCCGGCCTCCCGCGCCCGCCGCGGGTAGTCCTCGTCGATGCGGGTGAACGCGAAGTCGGCGAGCCTGGCGATGTCGCTGCGGAACGGCAGGGCCCGCGCGCCCGCCTGGAGGATCTCGTCGGTGGACACGTCGTCGCCGACCTTGATGACGACGGGGATCTCCAGCTCCTCCGGGAGCGGGTCGAGTTCGGGCAGTACGCCGATGCTCGGCGCCTTCTCCAGCTCGGGGCGGGGCGCCGCGTCCGCGGGGGGCGGCGCTTCGAGCATGTCGCGGTTGACGCTGGAGCGCCGCGGCAGCCGGACGGCGGGCGGGTCGGTGCCGAGGTCGCGGGGGTCGGTGATCCGGCCGGTGAGCGCGGCGGCCGCGGCGGTCTCGGGCGAGCAGAGCCAGACCAGGTCGTCCTTGGTTCCGGACCGGCCGGGGAAGTTGCGCGGGAACGTCCGCAGGCTGTTGCGGCCGATCGCGGGCGCCTGCCCCATGCCGATGCAGCCGAGGCACCCCGCCTGGTGGATGCGGGCCCCGGCCTGGACGAGGTCGGCGGTCGCGCCCATCCGGGTCAGGTCGACGAGGATCTGCCGGGAGGTCGGGTTGACGTCCAGCGACACCTGCGGCGGCACCTGGCGGCCCTTGACGATCGCCGCGACGGACGCGAAGTCGCGCAGCCCCGGGTTCGCCGACGACCCGACGACCACCTGGTGGACCTCCTCCCCCGCCGCCTCCCGCACCGGCACGACGTCGCCGGGCGAGCCGGGCCGCGCGATCAGCGGTTCGAGGGCGGACAGGTCGATCTCGTCGGTGACGTCGTAGGACGCGTCCGGGTCGGCGACGATCTCGGTGAAGGCGTCCTCGCGGTCCTCGGCGACCAGGAACTCCAGGACCCGCCCGTCGGAGGGGAACACCGTCGTGGTCGCGCCCAGCTCGGCGCCCATGTTGGCGATGACGTGCCGGTCCATCGCGGTCAGCGACGCGAGGCCGGGGCCGTGGTACTCGATGATCCGGTTGACGCCGCCGCGCACGCCGTGCCGCCGCAGCATCTCCAGGATCACGTCCTTGGCGCTCAGCCACGGCGGCAGCTCCCCGGTCAGCCGCACGCCCCAGATCTCCGGCATCGTCACGTGCAGCGGCTCGCCCGCCATCGCCATCGCGACCTCCAGGCCGCCGACGCCGATCGCGAGCATGCCGAGCGACCCGGCCGCGCACGTGTGCGAGTCGGAGCCGACCATCGTCGCGCCGGGCACGCCGAACCGCTGCATGTGCGTGGGGTGCGAGACGCCGTTGCCGGCCTTGGAGTACCAGAGCCCGTACCGGCGGCACGCCGACCGCAGGAAGATGTGGTCGGCCATGTTGCGCTCGTCGGCCTGGAGCAGGTTGTGGTCGACGTACTGGACGGACACGTCCGTGCGGACCCGGTCCAGATCGAGGGCCTCCAGCTCCAGCATGACCAGCGTGCCGGTCGCGTCCTGGGTGAGGGTCTGGTCCACGTGCAGGCCGATCTCGCGGCCGGGCGCCATCTCACCGCTCACCAGGTGCGACGCGATCAGCTTGCGGGCGACGTTGCGCCCGCCCGCCCGGTCCCCCGGCACCTCGCCTGGTTCCGTGTGCTCCGCCATGTCAGGTCCTCCGCTCCTCCCGGGGAAGGTCGCCGCCGGGCACGCCGCCCGCCGGCCGCGGTCCGTGGACGTGCCGGTCCGCGGGCTGCCCGCACCACTGGTTCAGGGCGTCGCGGATCACCGCGGCCCGCCGGTCGGGCGCCGTCTCGTCGGTCGCCCACGCGATGTACCCGTCCGGCCGCACCAGCGCGGTCGTACGGGTCGCACCGCCGGCGAGGACGCAGTGCACGCGGCCCGCCCACCGCTTGGCCGCGAGGTAGGTCACCGCCGGATCGTTCGCCGCGACGACCAGCACGAACCGGCCGTCGCCGATCAGCCCGTACAGCCGTCCCGGACTCCCCGCCAGCGGGACGTCCGGTGCGCGCCGCCCGGTCAGCCGGTGGGAGCCGCGCGGCGCCGGGTAGGCGATGTCGATGCCGGAGACGGCCCCCGCCAGCCGCCGCGCGACCGGCCGGGTCCGGGTGGCCGCCCAGGCGGCGGCGACGCGGGCCCGGCGCACCCAGAGCGGCTCGGCGAGGACGATCCGCAGTGCCGCGCCGCTGCCGCGCACGACGAGCCGCCCGACCGGGTGCCGTTCCTCGTGGTAGCTGTCGAGCAGCCACGACGGCGCCCAGCCGCGCAGCTGCGCCGCGAGCTTCCAGCCGAGGTTCGCGGCGTCCTGGATGCCGGTGTTCATGCCCTGCCCGCCGACCGGCGAGTGGACGTGCGCGGCGTCGCCCGCGAGGAACACCCGGCCCACCCGGTACTTGGGCACCTGCCGCTCGTCGCTGTGGAACCGGGACGTCCAGCGCGGGTCGTGCATGCCGTGGTCGGTGCCGAGGGCGCGGCGCGTCACCTCGCGCAGCTCGGCCATGTCGACGGGCTCGGAGTCGGGCGGCTGGTGCCGCCGGTTCCAGGCGATGGCCCGGTACCAGCCGTCCCCGAACGGCGCCAGGAACGCGAACGCGTCGCCCACCGCGTTGACCGTCAGGACGCCGGCGGGCGGGTCGGCCAGCCGGACGTCGGCGAGCATCACCGACCGGACGGCCGCCTGGCCGGGGAACGGCAGGCCCAGCAGGCGCCGGACCGTGCTGCGGACCCCGTCGGCCCCGACGACGTAGGACGCGCGGCGGGTCTCGGTGCCGCCTCCGGACATCCGCGCCTCGACGTCGACGCCCGCCGCGTCCTGGTGCAGCCCCACGACCTCGGCGCCGTGCACGATCTCCGCGCCCTCGGCAACCGCCCGTTCCCTCAGCACGCGCTCGGTCTCGTACTGCGGTGTGACCAGCACGTACGGGAACCGGCCCGGCAGCCGCGACAGGTCGAGGCTCGCGGTCCCCAGCAGCTGGATCGCCCCGACCCGCCGGCCCGTCGAGGTGAGCTCGTTCGCCACGCCCCGCGCGTCCAGCATCTCCAGCGTGCGGGCGTGCACGGCGAACGCCCGCGTCAGGTTGCTCGTCTCCTCGCCGCGGCGCTCCAGCACCGTGCAGCCGATCCCGGCCGCGGCCAGGTCGCCCGCGAGCAGGAGACCCGTCGGGCCCGCCCCCACGATCAGCACGTTTCCCGTCGGCTTCCCGGTGGGCGCCATCCCGTTCCCTTCTCACGCGCTCGGCGACCGGACCCCGGCCCCCGCCCAGGGAACACTTCCCCCGAACGGCCGGTCCTCACCTACGGGAGGCCCTGTGCGGCGGGCGTTCCCGCGTCGCCGGCGCGCGGCGCCGTCAGCCCTGGACGCGGCGTCCCAGGCCGGCCCACTCCTTCTCCCGGAGCTGGAACTTCTGGATCTTGCCGGTGGACGTCTTCGGCAGCTCGGCCACGAACTCCACCGAGTCGGGCGCCTTGAACCGGGCGAGGCTCTCCCTGACGTGCCCGATCAGCTCGGCCTCGGTGGCGGCGTGCCCGTCGCGGAGCACCACGAACGCCTTGGGTCGCTCGCCCCACTTCTCGTCCGGCACCGCGACGACGGCGACCTCCAGGACGGCCGGATGCGAGTCGACCGCGCGCTCCACCTCCACCGTGGAGATGTTCTCGCCGCCGGAGATGATGATGTCCTTGGAGCGGTCGCGCAGCTCGACGTAGCCGTCGGGGTGGCGGACGCCGAGGTCGCCGGAATGGAACCACCCTCCGCGGAACGCCATCGCGGTGGCCTCCTCGTCCCGGTGGTACCCCTTCATGACGTTGTTGCCACGCATGACGATCTCGCCGAGCGTCTCGCCGTCCGCCGGGACGTCGTTCATCTCCTCGTCGACGACGCGCAGCCCGTCCGTCTGGATCATGCCGACGCCCTGCCGGGCCAGCAGCCGGGCCCGGTCCGGCGTGGGCAGCGCGGGCCATCCGGGCTGCGCCTCGCACACCGAGTACGGCCCGTAGGTCTCCGTGAGCCCGTAGACGTGCACGATGCCGGCGCCGAGCTCCTCCATCTGCCCGATGATCGTGGGGCTCGGCGGGGCGCCCGCGGTCGTGACGGTCAGCGGCCGCTCCAGCGGATGCGCCTCGGCCGCGTTCGCGATCGCCACCAGCACGGTCGGCGCGGCGTTGAGGTGCGTGACGCCCTCGGTGTCGATGAGCCGCCACACCTCCCCCGCCGCGACGGCGCGCAGGCACACCTGCGTCCCGCCGATCGCGGCGAGCGCCCACGGCGTGCACCACCCGTTGCAGTGGAACATCGGCAGCGTCCACAGGTAGACGCTGTCGGGGGTGTGGCGCGAGTGCGTCACCTCGCCGAGCGCGTTCAGATACGCCCCGCGGTGCGTGTAGACGACGCCCTTCGGCCGCCCCGTGGTGCCGGACGTGTAGTTGATCGAGATGGCCGCGTTCTCGTCGTCCACGTCCCAGGGGAGCGGGTCGTCCGAGCCGCGCCCCAGCAGCTCGGCATAGGGGATGCCGCCGACCGCCGGGTCGGGGTCGGTGCCGGCGGCCGGGACCGTGACGACCTGGGGCAGCGCGGCCGCGAGCGGCGCCACCGACGGATGCAGGCCCGCGTCCACGACCAGCGCCTTCGCCCCCGAATGGTCGAGGATGTAGCGAATCTCCTCCGCGGCCAGCCGCGTGTTGATCGCGACGAGCACGGCCCCGGCGAGCGGCACGGCGAAGTGCGCCACCAGCAGCTCCGGGACGTTCGGCGCCAGATAGGCGACCCGGTCTCCCGGCCCGATCCCCGACGCCCGGAGCGCGTTGGCGAGCCTCGTCGTCTCGGAGGCGAACTCCCGGTACGCGGCGCGGCGGTCCCCGTAGGCGTAGGCGGTCTTCCCGGGGAAGACGTCCGCCGACCGTTTGAGGAAAGCGAGCGGGGTCAGCGCCGTGTGGCCAGGGCCGTTGTCCATCGGGAGCCTCCGTCTGGTCGCATGTGACCTGCGTCTCAGCATTTCATGGCTCCCCGGACGCGCCCCGGTTCTAACGTCCGGTGTCGGCCGTCAGGATGGAGACCGCCTTGACGGTCGTGTACCCGCGCCATTCGAGCTCCGCGGCGGGCGAGTAGCTCGCGAAATCGACCGTCCACCCGCCGTCGTCCTGCTGCTGGTCCTCGAGGCGCCGCAGCTCCGCCGCCACGGCCTCCGGCGCGAACAGCGCCCGAGCGGGGCGGCCGGGGTAGGGCGCGAAGTCGAGGGGCCGCATCATCTCGTCCGCAAGCCCGCCCTCGACGTGGACCAGGCCGTTCTCCGGGATGTGCGCGCCGAGCAGCGCCAGGACCTCGGCGTCCTCGACGGCGTCCGCCAGCCACACCGCGAACGCCAGCTCCAGGGCGTGCAGGTCGTCCCTCGCCCGGACGCCGTCGAGGCAGTAGCGGGTCGCGCGGTCGAGCCAGGGATGCGCGGCGACCGCCTTGTCGTGCACGGCGACGCGCTGCGCCATCGCCGCCACCACCGCGGTGATCTGCAGCGAGGACGCCGCCGGATCGGCGCCCGTCCAGAACGGCGCGCAACCCGCCGGGTCCGGGATCGGCAGCGCGAACGGCAGGCCGCCGTCCGGCAGCGTCACCGAGTCCAGCCAGTCGCAGAGCGCGACGGCCTCGGGCGCCGTGGCGGGCCCGAGTTCCGCGAAGACCTCGAAGGCGTGCAGCGCGGGGCCGGGCTGGCTCGTCCTCGACCGCAGGTCGGGTTCGAGTCCGTGACCGTAGCCGCCGTCGGGGTTCCGGTAGGCGTTCAGCGCGGCGAGCAGCGCGTCCGGGTCGCCCCGGCCGGTCAGCACCTCGAACCGGCGCCGGTCGAGCGTCCGCGCGTGCGTGGCCATGAAGTCGGATGCGTTCTTCATATTCATGCCCCCAGCGTGCCCACCGCCTCCACACCCCGTCTTGTACCTTCCGGCCATCAGCCCAACCGGTGGGCGGCGGAAAATGGAGTGCGCGCAGCCAGGTCTCGTCCCTAGCCTGGCCGGATGAAGGTCAGCTTCGAACGCACCGGTGAGCGCCGGTACGCGACCGTCGTCACCCTCCCGGGTCAGGCGCCCCGCCGGATGGACCCCGCGCCCGCGTACGACGACGAGATCCCGCACGACCTCGTCCACTACCTGGTCGAGGCGGAACTGGGGCTGGCGTCCGGCGTCTACGGGCGGGCCGCGGCCGGCGGAGGCGAGTTCCTGGCGGCGTCCGACGCGCCCGGCGACCCGCGCAGGCAGGCCCGGGAGCGGCGCAGGCTGAAGAAGCGCGAGGCGTCCCTCAGCCGCACCGACCCCGGCGACATGGCCAGGTCGGAGCACCTCGCGGGCCTGTGCGATCTCGCCTGGCGGCGCCGGGCGGGAGCGCGGACGCCCGCGTGGGCCGAACGCAGGCCGATCCCGGCCGAGGACGCGCCGATCGTCGACCGCGTCCTCGACCGCCTGGACGAGACGGCGCCGCTCTGGCGCGACCTCCCGATCGGCGGCGCGCTCACGTTCACCTGGCCGGACACGTCCGTGACCGTCAGCCGCTAACCCGCCCGCAGGGCCAGGCCCAGCGCGCGGAACTGCTCCACCGGCCGGTGGTAGCCGCGCTCGATGTGGTGGACGCCCCGGAGGGTGGACGGCCCTTCCGCCACCGCCGCCGCCAGCACCGCCGAGAACCCGGCCCGGATGTCGGGCATGGTCACGTCGCCGCCGCGGAGCTTGCTCACGCCACGCACCACGGCCGAGTGCAGCGCCGCCGTGTCGTGGTAGCGGCACGCGGGACCGCCCAGGCACGTGTCGTAGACCTCGATCTCGGCGCCCATGCTCTGCAGCGCCGGCACGTACGCGAGCCTGTTCTCGTACACGGTCTCGTGCAGCACCGACATGCCCTCCGCCTGGGTGAACAGCACCATCAGGGGCGTCTGCCAGTCGGTCGCGAACCCGGGATGCGTGTCGGTCTGCACGGCGGCGGGCCGCAGCCCGTTCGGCGCCGACGCCATGATCCAGTCGTCGGTGATCTCGAACTCGGCCCCCATCCGGGCGAGCGTGGTGATCGCGGTGACGAGCCGGTCCTGCGGGCATCCGTGCACCCGCACCTCTCCCCGGGTGACGAGGCCCGCCACCAGGTAGGAGAACGCCTCGATCCGGTCGCCCTCCAGCCGCGTCAGCGCGCCGTTCAGCCGCTCGACGCCCTCCACCACGATCCGCCGGTCAGGCGCGAACGAGATCCGCGCCCCCATCCGCTGGAGGAACAGCGCCAGCTCGATGATCTCCGGTTCGGTGGCGGCGTTCCGGATGACGGTCTTGCCCTGCGCCCGCACCGCCGCGAGCAGCACCGTCTCGGTGGCGCCGACGCTCGGGTACGGAAGCTCGATCCGCGCCCCCACGAGCCGCGACGCCCGCGCGTGGATCCCGTCGGCCTCGTGCGTCACCTCGGCCCCGAACGCGCGGAGCGCGTCGACATGGAAGTCGACCGGGCGCCTGCCGATCGGGTCGCCGCCGACCATCGGCACGAACGCCTCGCCCGCCTGGTGCAGCAGCGGCCCCAGCATCAGGATCGGGATGCGGTTCAGCCCGGTGAACGCCTTGCCGACGCTCGGGTCCGTCACCGGCCCCGGCACGACCGTCACGTCCCCGTTGGCCCGCTCCACCGTCATGCCGACGTGCTCCAGCATGCCCGCCGTGATCCCGACCTCACCGACGTCCGGCGCGTTGCCGATGGTGCTCGGCCCGTCCCCCAGCATCGCCGCGACCATGTGCTTGCTGACCGCGTTCTTCGCTCCCCGCACGGTGACGTCCCCGCGAAGCGGCCCCGACGGTTCGATCTGCCAAAGCTTCTCAGTCACCAGAGCAGCCTACGGCGTCCCCGGCGGCCCTCCGGCAGATTCACCACCAACTCCCGGAAAACCACCACCGCCGCCCCGCGCCCGTCCCCGCGGGCGGCCATCGGCCGTGGCTCTGCTCTCCATGTTGATCTACGCGATTGTGTTCGTGCTCGATCTGGTGGACGGCACGCCGATCTCCGGACGATGACGGCACCACCCCGTCCTAGGAGGTCAGGTGCGACTGAGGACAAAACAGGGAATCTGGGCCGCGATCATGGCCGTCACCCTGGCAACGACCTCACTGTCCATCGTCCACGCCGCCGTCCCGGCACCGGCGCCCGCCCCGCTCGCCAAGTACGACATCAGCTCCACCCATGTCAGCGGAGTGTCGTCCGGCGGATTCATGGCGAACCAACTCCACGTCGCCTACTCCACCCTCTTCCAGGGAGCCGGCATCTTCTCCGCCGGCGCCTACGACTGCGCGCAGAACAGCCTGAGCACCGCGCTCAACGCGTGCATGGCGACCTACCTGCCGCGCAAGACCCCCGCCCAACTCGAACAGCTCACCCGCGACCGCGCCGCGGCCGGCACCGTCGATCCCGTCGGCAACCTGTCGGGCGACCCCGTGTGGCTGTACCACGGCACGTCGGACACCACCGTCGCCCAGGCGGTCAACGACGACCTCGCCACCTACTACCGCGATCTCGGCGCCGACGTCGTCTACGAGCGCGGCTCCCCCGCCGGACACGCCTGGATCAGCCCCATCGGCCCCGGCGCCTGCTCGGTCACCCAGTCGCCATGGATCAACGACTGCGGCGGCGACTCCGTCGGGGAGATGCTGACGCACCTGTACGGCATGTTGCAGCCCGCCGCCTCGTCCTTGACCGGACAGCTGATCCAGTTCGACCAGAACGCCTATGTCCCCGGCGGTGACGCCACTTCGATCAGCATGGGCGACGAAGGGTTCGCCTACGTCCCGCAGTCCTGCGAGCAGGGATCCTGCAAGCTGATGGTCGCGCTGCACGGCTGCTACCAGTACTACGGCAACATCGGCGACACCTTCATGGACAAGGCGTACCTCAACGAGTACGCCGACACCAACGACATGATCGTCCTCTATCCGCAGGCCACGGCGACGGCGGGGACCAACCCGCGCGGCTGCTGGGACTGGTGGGGCTACCAGTCCGCCCAGTACCCCCTCAAGAGCGGCCCGCAGATGAAAGCGGTCGTCAACATGGTCACGGCCATCACCGACGGCGGAGCGACTCCGCCGACCACACCTCCCACGGAAACACCCGAGTGCGTGACCGCGTCGAACTACGCCCACACCACCGCCGGGCGAGCCCACCATTCGATGGGCATCACCTACGCCAACGGCTCCAACCAGAACCTGGGCCTGTGGAACGTCTTCACCACCAGCACCATCAAGGAGACCAGCCCAGGACACTGGATCAAATGCTGACCTGAACCCGAATGGCCCGAATGGGTCTTGCCCGTCCCTCCGGCCGGGCAAGGCCCATCCTCCACTCGCTGACGCTTTGGAATGTTGACCGACCAGCGGCATCCGGACGATCTGTATCGGCCATGCCGAACCAGAACAGCCTCGACTGGGTGTTCGCGGAGCCTCATCGGCTCAGCTTCAAGCCATGGCGATCGGTGAGTCTTCGCTGCGGCTACTGCGGAATCTCAAACTCGGCCGGGAGGAGTACTGCCAACGCCTCCTGACCATGCCGCTCCTCAACGGCCCCTATCCGCGGTGGAACAGCCGCAACGCCCCGGGCCCCAAGGGCCGCGACTTCCTGCTCGCCTTGGACGGGCTCTGCTTCGAAACCGAGGAATGGGCGACGCTCCCCTCCTTCGTCGACGAATTCGACCTGCCCCGGCGCCCTGACGGCGAGGCCGGCGCGGCGCCGGACGACGCGGTGCTGTGGGACGACCGACTCTGGATGATCGAGCTTAAGGCCGCCGCATCCAGCCATCGACCGACGCAGATTCCGACCCACCTCACGCTCGCCCGCCACCATCACCAAGCACGCAGTATCGACCTCACCTACCTGACGCCTGAAATGGCCTGGACGCCACCGAAGTCGACCGACGCACGCCTGGCTCACATCACCTGGGACCAGGTTGGTACCGCTCCTCAGCAAGACCTGGAGCAGCGGCGACCGCGACGAAGTCCACGCGTTGACTCTGCTGATTGAGGCGATCAAGGGGATCGGGAAAGGCCGTCCACCTGAGCCACCGAAGACCGTCCAGCCGACTCGCCGACCGGACCTCCTCCAGGCCGCGATGGAACTGGCGGAAACGACCAGCCAGGACGGCCGCCAGCGAGCTCTCGACCACGCGGCCACAAGCGTGGAGGAACTCCAGCGACTTCGGCTGGCCGTGAACGAAACGATCAGCGCCACGCCCGTCGGTGAATCCGTCCGGCTCGTGCAGGCCTGGATCTGGAGTGCCGCAACGAGCACCGGCCACGCACTCACCGAAGCCGGCGAGTCGACCGGTTACGAACTCCGCCTATCCCGCTACCGCTCCGACCACTACTGAGCCACCAAGACAATGAACCCGTCGGCGCAGGCTCAACTGACAACGGTCTACCCGCCCCGACGAAAACTTCTGTCCGATCCGTAGGCACCGTGCCACGATGCCATGGCTGGACAGGCATCCTGGGTTGGTCAGCAGATCCGACACGAGCCAAGCTCACCGCTCCGACCCACAATGCAGTCGAGCGAGGCCTCGGGTGAGGGAGACGCGTGTGGCAGGGGCCACCGAGACGGGTGGCCGCGCCGACGCAAATGTGTGGGTTGGCCCCGGCGCGACCATGGTCCGAACAACGTCGAACACTCCGATTCTCACCTGCCATACGTTGCACAAGCGTTGCAGGCTGACCGTCATCGGTCGGCTCCTGTTTGCGCCCCGATCTGCCCTATCCTTGGCCGATGATCAACGCGAAGCCGGACTGGGAACGGCGGATTTCCGAGCTCTGGGCCACCTTCGACGACCACGAGCCGGCAGACTTCCTCGCGAAGGTCAAGGACCTGACCGCCGAGCTTCCTGCCGACGACGCCGTTGCGAACTACGAGCTCGCATCAGCCCATGACTCAATCGGGAATGAGGCGGAGGCTGCCACGCACTACCGCATGGCCTTCGAGGCGGGCCTGGATGAGAAGCGCCGACGTCAGGCGACGATCCAGTACGCCAGCACGCTTCGCAATCTGGGGCGGGCCGAAGAAAGCGTCGCCCTCCTTACCGCGGAACGAGATGCCGTGTCCGACGAGCTGGACGACGCTGTCACCGCGTTCTTGGCACTCGCGCTCACCGATCTCGCCCGCGACCGGGAGGCCGCATCGCTCGCGCTGGGCGCACTCTCGCGCCACCTGCCGGCGTACAACCGCTCGCTTGCCAACTACGCGAGAGCGTTGGTGGAGGAGTGAGCAGCCCATAGAAATGAGGAAGGGCCCCGCCATAAGGCGGGGCCCTTCCCTAATATATGTCCGGCGGTGTCCTACTCTCCCACACAGTCTCCCATGCAGTACCATCGGCGCTGAAGAGCTTAACTTCCGGGTTCGGAATGGGACCGGGTGTTTCCCCTTCGCCAAAACCACCGAACGTCTCAACGCACCACCCCCACAAGGGGGGGCGTGCAAGTTCAACGTCCAAGCCGACAAGGCTCAGCACATTCAATTAACAACACGGGTTGCCCAGGGTTGTTTCCTGAGAACCACACAGGGACGCGAACAACTCTCGCAGCGGTTTGCTTTGAACGAATTGTGTGTTCAAGCCACTCGGCCTATTAGTACCGGTCAACTCCACACGTTACCGCGCTTCCATACCCGGCCTATCAACCCGGTCGTCTACCGGGAGCCTT
>NZ_SMKB01000089.1:0-27382 GCF_004348575.1 Actinomadura sp. 7K534 | reverse complement strand
CCCCGGGACCGCGCCGGCCGCCGCCCCGCGAACCGGCCGAGGCCCGGTCCCCGAGGCCCTCGCCCCCCGTACGGGCAAACTCGACCGCGCGGTTCAGCGGACGTCCCTTCAGCCACCGAACACCGGCAGGAGTCAGGACCCGAACGACATATGCCCTGCAAGTCGGCCTACGCCCCCCACCGACCGCTTACGGCCACCCTCCCCAGCGGGTAGCGAGGCTCGATGCCGGACCCGGCATACGGCATGCCGGGCGGCGCGGTCGGTCCGGCCGTGGAGAACCCACGGAACGGGCAGCCGCCGGGACGACATCGATGTCCTGCTCATCGGCCTTCTACGGGAGCGGGCAGCAAGTGCGCACCGCGGTGGTCTCGCCGCGGTGCGCACTCGTAGTCGCCGAAGGTCAGGGCCGCTGGCCGGGCTTGTCCACGACCTTGATGGCGACGCGCACAATGAGACGCTGCAGCGTCCCCGCCTTCACCGTGAACGCGGGCTCGCCTTCGGACTCGAACGTACGGCTCTTGATCGTGATCGCGCGCTCGCCGAGGTAGGCGTAGGTCTGCGGGTCGAGGAGCACTTCCTCGTGCAGCCAGCCGTCCACCGTCAGGCCGAGGCCGATCGCCGCGCGCCCCGCGGCGTCGACCCTGCCCTCGACCGGCGTCACGCCGGGGATCAGCTTGATCGCCCGGAAGATCGCCGCCTCCGTCTCCGCGGAATGGACAGTGTCCCGCAGGAGCGTGACCAGCGTCTGGTAGGCCATGAAGTAGTGGCCCTTGCTCCCGCCGACCTTCCGCAGCAGCACCTTGGGATCACTGGGCAGGGGCTCGTACTTGGCCGCGACGGATGACGACACCGTTTCGTGTCCGGTCTGCGGCTTGCCGTTCTTGTAGGCGGCGAACTGCCTGCCGTCGCCTCGCCGCCACAACTCCCAGGTTTCCGTCTTGTACGGACCGCCCCTGACGAGCCCGGCAGGCTTCGCCGACGAGGTCAGCTTCATCTTCGTGTAGACCCACTTCCGGGGCCCGGGTGCGTCGAGCGACCGGGTCTCGGCGGCCTTGGCGGCCCGGTCGAGGACGTGTGCCGCCTTGGCGGCCGACCCCAGCGAGATGCTCTGCGGCGCCGGCCCGGAAGACTCCGGTGCCTTTTCACCGGCCGGCAGGTCGGCCCGCAGGACGACCCCGCCGACGGCGATCGCCGCCATCGCACCGACGACGGCGAGGCGTACCCCCAGGCCGGGCAGGTGGAACCGGCGGGGTGTCCGCTCCGGCCCTCCCGCGCGCCCACCGTTCCCTGCCCGCGCTGCCGTCTCGGCGTGGAACTCCTCGGGCGGCGTAAGCGTCATGATGTCCTCCGCGAGGTCGCGCGCTGCGGGCCGGCCGGCGAATCCGGCCAGGTTCTCGTCGTGAACGCGGGCCATCGACCGCACCAGGTCGTCGGTGGAGTGCGACTTCATATCAGGGATCTCCGTTCGCTGATGGGACCTGGGGGGCCCATGGCCATGGATTCGGACCGCGCCGAACGCAGCGCACGGGAGAAGCGCTTGCGCGCACGGTGCAACCGGACGCGCGCGGCCCCGGCGGAGCAGCCGAGCACCGCGGCGATGGCGGCGTGGTCCAGCCCCTCCCAGGCGACCAGGCCGAGCAGTTCGCGATCGTCGACCGACAGGTCGCGGAACGCCTCCGCGATGGCCGACGCCTCAACGGGGTCCGCGGCGACCGCGGCGATCTCGTCGCGGAGGTCGTGGCGCAGGCTCGTCGTACGTCGCCGGCGCTGCGCCTCACCACGCCAGTGATTGGCCAGCACCCTGCGCGCGACGCCGTACAGCCACAGGCGCGCCGTGTCACCGGCCGGGATCTCGTCCAGCCGCCGCCACGCGATCGTGAACGTCTCGGCCACCACGTCGGCGGCGTCATCGGGCGACGGGCAGCGGCGCAGCACGTAACCGAGGATCGGCTCGTACGTCGCGGCGTACATCGCCTCGAACCGTGCCTCACGGCCGTCACCCATCGAAGCCCCGATGGTCGGATCTCTCCTGGCGCACGTGGCCCTCCTTGACTGGTGGGGAACACCACGTACGTGTCGAGAGACCCGCCGGTGTTACACCGTGCAGGCGCCCTCGGTCCGCAGCCGCGCGGCTACTGGGCCATGTCGACGAAGCGGCTGTAGTGCCCCTGGAAGGCGACGGTGACGGTGGCGGTCGGGCCGTTCCGGTGCTTGGCCACGATCAGGTCGGCCTCCCCGGCACGCGGCGACTCCTTCTCGTAGGCGTCCTCGCGATGCAGCAGGATGACCATGTCCGCATCCTGCTCGATTGATCCACTTTCGCGGAGGTCGGACACCATGGGCTTCTTGTCCGTTCGCTGCTCGGGACCTCGGTTGAGCTGCGACAGCGCGATGACGGGCACGCCCAGTTCCTTCGCCAGGAGCTTCAGCGAACGGGAGAACTCCGACACCTCGACCTGGCGGCTCTCGACGCGCTTGCCCGAGGTCATCAGCTGCAGGTAGTCGATGATCACCAGGCGCAGGTCGTGCTGCTGCTTGAGCCGCCGGCACTTCGCGCGGATCTCCATCATCGACATGTTGGGGGAGTCGTCGATGAACAGCGGCGCCTCGGCGACCTCGCTCATCCGGCGCGCCAGCCGCGTCCAGTCCTCGTCCTGCATCGTGCCCGACCGCATCGCGTGCAGCGCCACCCGCGCCTCGGCCGACAGCAGCCGCATGGTGATCTCGTTGCGCCCCATCTCCAGACTGAAGAACGCCGACGTCAGCCCATGCTTGATCGAAGCCGCCCGCGCGAAGTCGAGCGCCAGGGTCGAGTTATGGGTCGGGATGCACGACCGTCCCGCCAGATACATGTGGTCGGAATTGTCGACCTGGACGCACCGGACCGGCACGCTCTCGATCGGCCGGACGTCCATGATGTACCGCACCCGCGCCTTCGAGTGGACGATATTGCGCTGCCGCGCCGCCTTGCTCGGCAGCCGGAACACCGTCTCGGCCGGCGTGAAGTTGATCCGGTAGAAGGTCGAGGTCTCCGGAGAGCGCCCCTTGACCGGCTCGGTCGTCATCGTCGCGCGATAGCCGAGGCTGAGGATCAGCTCGTGCGCGTCCTCGGCCAACCGCTTGCAGGCGAACGCCAGCTGCACCTGGCCGATCTCTGAGACATACCCGTCCGTGTCGAGCAACCCGGCCAGCAAGGCCCGCCGCTGCTCCTCAGACGCCCGCAGGTACTCGGCCGGGATGTGCTTGTTGCGCCACAGGCCAAACTCCTTGAGCTTCCTGGCGAGCCCGGGGAGACCGAACCTCCCCGGAGTCCCCCGTCGCGTGACCTTCTGTCCGGTCGCTTCGATGTGGGCGAGGATCTCCTCGTCAAAGCAGGTGATGCCCCCGCCCCCACCGTGTCCGTCCCCTAGCCATGCGCCCAGGACGTATGGATCGATGGGCAGCTCCGCGGCAGGGAGTTGGAACGGCGCAGTCACTTCGACCGCGTGATTGGGGCGGCTGTCGCCATCGCAGCGAACGGTCGCTGCGATCTCCTCGGTCGTCTTGATGGGGCGGTGCTGTGCGGTGGTCGCGGCGTTCTTGGGGCGGACGGCACGATGCAGCAAACCCCGGTAGAGGCTGGTGGCCTCATAGCGAACCTGGCGCGTCGAGATGCTCCGGTCGGCCTCGCCGGCGTGGCCCAGTCGCCGGGTCACCGCGTGGAGCGCATACCGGAACTCCGCTCCGACCTCGTCCACGGCCTGGCGATGCGAAACGAGCTGACGTGGTCGCTCATTGGCCTCCGCCATCGCCCACCGAACTCGGCTGATCGCTTCGTCGGGCCAGTGACAGGCCGTTCGCGTCTCGCTCTGCTGACGGCGACTCGCCCGTGTCGTTGTACGCCACTGGTGCTGGGCGTCGGCGACGATCACCTCGCCGTCCGAGAACTCGATCTCATAGCAGGGCCGGCCGTGCATCACGTCCGTCGCGGCGACGACGCGGGTCGGTCTGCCGTCTGCTCCGATCAGATAATCACCAACGGACACTTCCCCCATCGTGGTCCACCCCGAAGGAGTCGGAAGTGGGACATTCACCCCCAAAGCCTTGCCCATTGCCGGTCTTGCGGCGACTACTACCATCTGTCCGGGATGTAGGCCGTTGGTGAGGGCGTCGAGGTCGGCGAAGCCGGTGGGGCAGCCGACCATCTGGCCGCCGCGGCTGCCGATCGCCTCGATCTCGTCCAGCGCGCCCGGCATGATCTCGCTGAGGGGGACGTAGTCCTCGCCGGCGCGCTTCTCGGCGATGGCGAAGACCTCGGCCTGGGCGCGGTCGAGGACCTCGTCGGCGTCGGCGCCGTCGGCGGCGTAGCCCATCTGGACGATGCGGGTGCCGGTCTCGACCAGCCGGCGGAGGATCGCGCGCTCGTGGACGATGCGCGCGTAGTACCCGGCGTTCGCCGCGGTGGGCACCAGGGAGATCAGGGTGTGCAGGTAGGGGGCGCCGCCGATGCGGCCGATCTCGCCGTTCTTGGTGAGCTCGCCGGCGACGGTGACCGCGTCGGCGGGATCGCCCCGGCCGTAGAGGTCGAGGATGGTGTCGAAGACGATCTGGTGCGCGGGACGGTAGAAGTCCGGTGTGCGCAGGATGTCGACGACCTCGGCGATGGCGTCCGGGGAGAGCAGCATGCCGCCGAGGACGCCCTGTTCAGCGGTGATGTCGTGCGGTGGCGTGCGCTCGAACTCGGGTTCGCTCGGTCCGCCGATTTCGGCAACGCTCACCGTCGCACCCCCTTCATCTCGGTCGCCGGCGGCCCCGTCCGCCCCGTCGGCGACCGTCCGTCCCAGGTCTATCCGAAGCGTCCGACATTCTCGCGAGCACACGCGGCGGCGGGCAAAGCGTCCTGTGGACAAGGTTGTGGAATGCCTGTGCAGACACGCCGCGCAGGTTGTGCACGACCTGTGGAAAACCTTGTGGATTCATCGGGGGAACATCGCCTGGCAGATCGCTGAGCTGCGAAAACTTCATCCACCGGGTGTGCGGAAAAGAAAGTCGGCCGGTCGGCCCTATGTAAGGTGCCAAGTGGATTAGGAAGATTACCGGGCTGCTACCCTCGGCGCGGTGAAGACCTCCCGGCGCCCCTCGGCCGCGCATGACCGCGAGATCCTGCGCCTCGCCGTGCCCGCCTTCGGCGCGCTCGTCGCCGAGCCGCTGTTCCTGCTGACGGACTCGGCGATCGTCGGCCGGCTGGGCACCGAGCCGCTCGGCGGACTCGGGGTCGCCGGGCAGGCGCTGGCCACACTCGTCTACCTGTGCGTCTTCCTCGCCTACGGGACGACGGCCGGGGTGGCCCGGCAGATCGGCGCCGGGGACATGCGGGCGGCGGTCCGGCAGGGCATCGACGGGATGTGGCTCGCGCTGGCCATCGGCGTCGTGCTGATCATGGTCGGCTGGCCGCTGACCCCCGCGATCGTGGACGCGTTCGGCGCCTCCCCGGCCGTCGCCCCCTACGCTGAGACCTACCTCGGCGTGAGCCTCTTCGGCATCCCGTCGATGCTGGTGGTGCTGGCCGGGACGGGCGTGCTGCGCGGCCTGCAGGACACCCGCACGCCGCTGTACGTCTCGATCGGCGGGTTCTCCCTGAACCTCGTGCTCAACGTGCTGTTCGTGCTCGTCCTGGACTGGGGGATCGCGGGCTCTGCCTGGGGCACCGTCATGGCCCAGACCGCGAGCGCCGCCGTATACGTGTGGGTCGTCCTACGGGCGGCGCGGCGGCACGGAGCCCCGGTGCACCCCGACCTCGCCGGGCTGAAGACGGCGGCGACGGCGGGCTTCGGGCTGCTGCTGCGGACGGCGGCGCTGCGCGTCGTCCTGATCGTGGGCACGTCGATCGCGGCCCGCATGGGGGACGCGGAGATCGCCGCGTACCAGGTGGGCTTCCAGGTGTGGACGCTGCTGGCGTTCGCGCTCGACGCCATCGCGATCGCCGGGCAGGCGATCACCGGACGGTACCTGGGCGCGTCCGACCTCGCGGGCACGCGGGCCGTGACGCGCCGGATGGTGTGGTGGGGGATCGTGAGCGGCGTGGTGTTCGCGCTGCTGATCCTGCTGGTCCGGCCGTGGCTGCCCGGCCTGTTCACCTCGGACGGCGGCGTCCACGACCTGCTGTTCGCCTCGCTGCTCATCGTCGCGGTGCTGCAGCCCGTCGCGGGCGTGGTGTTCGTCCTGGACGGCATCCTCATCGGCGCTGGCGACGGCACGTACCTCGCGGCGACGACGCTGCTCGCGACGATCGTCTTCCTGCCCGCCGCCATCGCCGCCTACCGGGCGGAGGCCGGGCTCATCGGGCTCTGGACGGCGATCGGCCTGTGGATGGCGGCCCGCCTGGTCACCCTGGGCCTGCGCGCCCGCGGCGACCGGTGGATGGTCACCGGCGCCGTCCGCTGAGCCGATTTCCCGGAACCGCACCCGTACCACGGGCCACACTCGCTACTATTCGAACATGTGTTCCACGCATGGCGAGCGGATGGCCCGGCTGACGCAGGCGATCGACGACCTGGCGGCCGAGGGCCTCGCCGGACTGCCGCCCGAGACCCTGGTGGAACGCGTCGCGGGCATCTGGTCCCTGGTCGAGGGCATCGACCCCGAGATAGCCCGCCGCCGCACCCGCTACACCACCCCGGAGACGTGAGCCCCGCCGGTCAGCCCATGCCGTCGAAGGACGGCAGGATCGACGTCACCAGCCCACTGGCGGAACCCTTCGCGCCGCCCGAGCCGTTCAGCCGGTCCGCGACCGACCTGCGCAGTTCGGGCAGCCGGGCGTAGAGGACGTCACCGGGGCAGGAGGTCGAGTTGTAGTCGCGGTGCCCGACGATCGCCTCGGCGGGTTCGAGGTTGTACGCCAGGCACAGCCAGGCGCACACCTCCACAAGGGAGTCCCACAGCCGGCGCGGGACCTTCGCGCCCGTGTACGTCCCCTCGTTCTCGATCCCGATGGTGTGCTGGTTGTGGTGCAGGACGTGCGCGCCCACCGCCAGGTTCCTCGCCCGGATGGCCGCCAGGCTCTGGTTGCGCCCCTCCATCACGATGCCGCCGCGGCTGATCGTGAGCTGCTGGCCCGAGTCGTTCCAGCCGTTCCCGTCCATGTGCCACTTCTGGATCTGCCGGGACAGGTCGAACGCGTGGCCGAGCGAGCGGTCCTTGCTGTTCGCCGAGGCCGTGTGGTGCACGACGATGTGGTCGGGCGGCCGATCGAGGATCTCGGCGGCGCGCTTGGGCGACCGCGCGTTCCACTGGGCGCGCGTATACACCTGGGGAGCGTCCGCCCTGAACGGCGGGAGACCGGCCGCCCGCGGCCCCATCGGATGCTCGCTCGCCATGGCCCCGTCCTGCATGGACGTCCCCACCGTCAGCAGGCCCGCCGCCCCGACGACACCGCCGATGAGCGCCCGGCGTGTGATCGGCGGGCCGCACCGTTGCCCGCCGTCCGCGCCCTCCCCCGAATGCGCATGCAGCACATCGACCCCTTTCGTTCCGACTCGATCCGATTACGGAACGTATTGGCCGCTAGTTGATCACCCAAACACAGGGCGGTTCAGGGACGTTTCACATGAAACCCAGAGCGCACCACTCCGCTTTGAACGGGAATTCAGCCGATCTTGCAGCAGAGATTGCCGACTTCTGAACCGCCGACCCCGGTCCACGTCACGCTGCGTGAGGGCACCGCGTCCGGTAGCCGCCGTAGGCGAGTGCCGCCGTCCCGAGCAGGGTCAGGAGGATGCCGGTACCGAGCACGTTGCCCGAATGGGCGATCCACCGGCCGGTGAGCGGGAGCCGGGTGGCGGTGACGCGTTCGGGGTCGCGTCGCCCGTCGTGGTCGACGAAGGTCAGCCTGGTGCGCCCGGCCTCGGCGGGGACGTCGCCGGTCATGCCCTCGCGGTGCGCGCGGAGCGCGGAGAGGGCGGCGCGCCGGGCCGCCTCTTCACCGGCGCGGATCTGGGCCGGGCTCTGCCCGTGGCAGTGCCAGACCGTGCCGCCCTTGGCGGTCCTGACGGAGTCGCAGGTGATGCGGGTGAAGGTCTCCGTCTCCAGGCCCATGGCCCCGGTGCCCACCGAGATCACACCGGCACCGGCCGCGGTGGCCAGCACGCCGGCCGACAGCCATCCGGCCGCGGCGGCCGTCCATCGCCTGGGCTGCATGGCCTCCCCGTTCGCCGCGCGGACGTCCGGTGGAGATCATACGGCGGCCGGATCCGAGGGGCGGACGCGAAACGACCCCCGCGCTCGCGGTGGAGCGCGGGGGTCGTTCGGCGGACGTCGGTCAGGCTTCGACCACGTCGACGTCGATGGTGGCGTTGACGTCGCTGTGGAGCCGGACGCTGACCCGGTGGGTGCCGACCGTCTTGATCGGGTTGCCGATCTCGATGCGGCGGCGGTCCAGGTCGGGGCCGTTGGCGGCGCGGACCGCCTCGGCGATGTCGGCGGCGGTCACGGCGCCGAACAGCCGGCCGCCGGTCCCGGTGCGGGTGCGCAGCGTCACCCGCAGCGCCTTCAGCTGGTCGGCGACCTGCTTGGCGTGCTCGACGGTCGCGATCTCGCGGGCCGAACGCGCCTTCTTGATCGACTCGATCTCCCGCTCGGCGCCGCGGGTCCACCGGATGGCGAAGCCGCGGGGAACGAGGTAGTTGCGGCCGTAGCCGTCGCGGACCTCGATGATGTCCCCGGGTTCACCGAGACCGGAGACCTGCTGGGTCAGGATGAGCTTCATGTTCGTTCCCCCTGCCTCAGCGCGCGGTGCTGGTGTAGGGCAGCAGCGCCATCTCGCGGGCGTTCTTGATCGCCGTGGCGACGTCCCGCTGGTGCTGGGTGCAGTTGCCGGTCACCCGCCGGGCACGGATCTTGCCGCGGTCGGAGATGAACTTCCGCAGCAGGCCCGTGTCCTTGTAGTCGACGTAGGAGATCTTCTCCTGGCAGAAAACGCAAACCTTCTTCTTCGGCTTGCGGGGAGGTGGCTTCGCCATCGTGGTGCTCCTTTGGGAGAGCCCCGCTCACGCGGGAATGGACGTTGATTGGTGATGCTGGTGCGGGACGGCCGGTCAGAACGGCGGGTCGTCGGAGAATCCGCCGCCGCCACCGCCGCCGGTGGCCCAGGGGTCGTCGGCCGGGGCGCCGCCGCCTTGCTGGCCGCCGCCGAAGCCGCCGCCCTGCTGGCCGCCGCCGCCGAAACCGCCGCCGCCTTGCTGGCCGCCGCCACCGCCGCCGCCGAAGCCGCCGCCACCGCCACCCTGCCGCTGGGTCTTGTTGACCTTGGCGGTGGCGCTGCGCAGCGACGGGCCGACCTCGTCGACCTCGATCTCGAAGACGGTGCGCTTCTCACCCTCGCGGGTCTCGTAGGACCGCTGCTTGAGGCGTCCCTGCACGATCACCCGCATGCCGCGCTGCAGGGTCTCGGCCACGTTCTCGGCCGCCTGCCGCCAGACGTTGCAGGTGAGGAACAGGGCCTCGCCGTCCTTCCACTCGCCCGACTGGCGGTCGAAGAACCGCGGGGTCGAGGCGAGGCGGAAGGACGCGACCGCCTGGCCACTCGGGGTGAAGCGGAGATTCGGGTCCTCGACGAGGTTCCCGACCATCGTGATTACGGTGTCGCCTGCCATGGGGCTCGCTCCGGCTGGTGAGAGGGCTGAGCCTGGCTCAGTGGACCTCGGGGCGGATGACCTTGGTACGCAGGATCGACTCGCTCAGGTTGAGCTGCCGGTCGAGCTCCTTGACCGTGGCAGGCTCAGCCGACAGGTCGACCACCGCGTAGATGCCTTCGGACTTCTTCTGGATGTCGTACGCCAGGCGCCGGCGGCCCCAGACGTCGACCTTCTCGACACTGCCGCCGCCGTCCTTGACGACCTTCAGGAACGGGTCGAGCGCGCTGCCCGCGTTGCGCTCGTCGATGGCGGGGTCGAGGATGGTCATGAGTTCGTAACGACGCATGCTGTGTCCCTACCTCCTCTGGACTCAGGCGGTCACGGTCTTTCCGTGACAGGAGGGCTCTTGCGTCCGCCGCGGCGGTGCCTGGACCCGGATCGCCGGGCGCACCTGCCGCTAGACCGATACAGGCTACCAACAGTTGGCAGCGTGCGAGCCGGTTCCGGACGCGCGCACCGTCAGCGCCGCGCCCCCGCGGGGACGTTCCTCGCGCAGCGCCGCCGCTCCAGCTCGGCCATGATGTCGGCCATCTGGGCGCGCATGCGGGCGGTCTGGGTCGTCAGCCGGGACAGCTCCTCCACGAGCTCCGCGTCCCCGATGAGCCCGAGCTCCGCTTTCGTCACCATCGTGCACCTCCTGCTCTCCCCCGCTTCCCCCCGGGGGCCGGACCGAGCCGGTCTTCTCGAATCCATGTTCGACACTACCGGGTCCCGCCGACATTTTCCGGCCGCCCGCGGCGGATTGATCTCGCCCGGACGGGGCATCTCTTCATGGGCATGGTCCGTCCGGTCCCGCGCGCACCGCGTGCCCCTGGCGCGGGACGAGAGTTGAGGAGGGTCCCGATGCCGGAGCAGGCGGCAGGTACCAGTCGGCAGGCCATCGACCGGGAGGGCAGGCCCGAACCCCATCGGCTCCAGGACTGGCTCGCGGTCGCGTCCATCACGATCGGCATCGGCGCGCTCATCATGGGCTGGGTGGAGGCGACCCACCTCCCCGGCGCCATCGCGGGCCTGATCGGCCTGCCGCTCGCGCTGTACTCCCAGATGATCTCCGCGACGACGAACGAGCGGTGGCTCAACATCATCGGGATGGTGGCGTCCTTCCTCGGCCTCAGCTTCGCGCTGAACAACGGCGGCTTCTCGCTCTGACCCGGCGGCCCCGCCGCCGCACGCCGCCGTACGCCCTGGCGTCCGCCCATGCTGTCGGACGGCGGGGCTAGTCTCGTTGCATGCGCATCGGAGCCCATGTCGACCAGACCAACCCGCTCGACAACGCACGCGCGGTGGGCGCGGACGTCGTCCAGTTCTTCCTCGGCGACCCGCAGGGCTGGAAGAAGCCGGTCCTGCCTGAGGGCGTGGAGGCGCTGGAGGGCTCCGGCGTGGACGTCTATGTGCACGCCCCGTACACGATCAATGTGGCGACGTCCAACAACAGGATCCGCATCCCGAGCCGCAAGAACCTCACCCAGCAGCTGGAGGCGGCGGCGTCCATCGGCGCGAAGGCGCTGATCGTGCACGGCGGCCACGTGCTCAAGGACGACGACCCCGAGACCGGCTTCGAGAACTGGCGCAAGGTGTTCGAGCGGGTCGAGTGCCCCATCCCGGTCTACATCGAGAACACCGCCGGCGGCGGGAACGCCATGGCGCGCAAGTTCGACCGGATCGCCCGGCTGTGGGAGGTGCTGTCAGGGGTTCCGGGGCTGGAGTCCAAGCTCGGCTTCTGCCTCGACACCTGCCACGCGCACGCGGCGGGGGAGGAACTCGTGGACGCCGTCGACCGGATCAAGGCCATTACCGGCCGCATCGACCTGGTGCACTGCAACGACAGCCGCGACGCGTTCGGGTCGGGGGCCGACCGGCACGCCAACCTGGGCAACGGGAAGATCGACCCCGAGTCGATCCTGGCCGTTGTGCGGGCCGCGGGGGCGCCGGTGGTGGTGGAAACGCCTGCCGAGGGCCAAGCGGAAGACATTTCCTGGTTGCGTTCCAAGCTCTGACGACGCAGAGTCGGGGAGGTCCGCGGGGGACGGGAACCCGGGACGGCGGCGCGACATCTAACCCCCCGTAGACCCAGATAAGCCCGCTTCGACCAGCAGGACGACAAAAACCCCAAGGTCCCGCCACACTGGCATAATCCGGAACCCAGCCCCAGCGCACGCGCGTAACTCTGCGGCGGCGGGCGCGCGAACCGATCGGGAAGCACATGGCATACGACCCCTACGGCTACGGCTCACAGGACCCCTACGGCCAGCCTGCCTACTCGCAGCAACCGGCCGTGCAGCACCACTACTACGGCTCCTCGGCCCCGGTCAGCGCACCGACGAACGGCATGGCCACCGCGTCGCTGGTGTGCGGTCTCATCGGCTTCGTCGCCTGCGGACTGACGTCCATCCTCGCGATCATCTTCGGGCACGTCGCGCAGAGCCAGATCAAGCGGACGGGCGAGGGCGGCCACGGGATGGCCGTCGCCGGCCTCATCCTCGGCTACATCGTCTCGGCGGGCTGGATCATCTTCTGGTTCCTCTACCTGCTCGGCCTCGCGATGTTCGCGGCCGAGACCGGCGGCAGCACGTACTGATCTCCACTCGGCCGGCCTCCGCTCGGCCGGCCTCCGCTCAGGCGAGGCGGGGGACGCCCGCGACTTCCACTCCGACGCTCGACATCAGCACGGTCATGGGGGTGGAGGTTTCCCGCCACGCCTTGACCGCGCGGGCGAACACGTCCAGGACGGCGCGGAGCGACCGCTGGTCGGCGTCGGCGAGTTCCGACCACGACTCGTACAGCACCAGGTAGCCGCTCTTGGCGGGCGTCCATGACAGGTCGGCCAGGCCGTCGCCGAGGTCGTCCCAGTCGCCGGGCGGCGGGCCGGGGATGTCGAAGACCTCCGAGCACAGCCGCAGGAACGACTCCTTGTCGCGGGCGCGGCGGCCGTCGAGGTGGAAGGCCCGCAGGCCCGCCTCCTCGGCGCGCCCGGTCCAGCCCGTGTCGCCGATCGCGCCCGGCACCGGCGGCGTCCGCCACTGGTAGACGCCGGGTGCCAGCCGTCCCTCGATCAGCTCGGTCAGTGCTCGGTTCGCGTCCACGTCATCTCCCGAGAGGTCGTGCTCCCCGCGTTCCCGGGGCCGGGGGCGTCAGCCCCCACCGGCCGCGATCATCCCCGCCTCCCGCGCACAAAATCCCCCAATATGGGCAGATTCCGGCCACATCTTTCGCCACCGTGACCGTCCGCCCGGTTCAGGAGCGGGCGGGAGCCAGCAGGGGCTTCAGGTAGCCGATGCCCTCCTCGCGGACGTCCGCCATGCCGTGCTCGATGCCGTGGAGGACGTCGCTCACCGGATCGGCCAGTTCCCAGAAGCGCAGCTTGCCCTCCAGGCGGGCGTCCAGCGGGCGGCCCCGGTGCTCCTGGAGGCGGCGGACGAACGAGCGGTTCGTCTCCGGCCACAGGTAGCACAGGTCGTAGTCGGGGTCGCCGATCCGCACGTCCCCGAAGTCGATCAGGCCGGTGATCCGGGTCCCGGTGATCAGCAGGTGGTCCAGGCTGAAGTCGGCGTGCGTCAGCGCGGGCGGGTCCGCGAAGTTGCCGTCGTCGGCGAGGTAGCGCTCGTAGGCCGCGACCAGCTCGCGCCCTTCCTCCGGCGCCAGCAGCGGCGCCACCTCGGTACGGACGAGGTCCAGTTCCTCGGTGTAGTCGGCGCGCAGGTCCGCCTCGGGGACGCCGAGCTCGCGGGCGCGCTCGACGGGGAACGCGTGGATCGCCTCGATCACGTCCGCGATCTGGCGGACGGGGCCGGGCTCGTCCAGCAGGCCGCGGTCGTGCCAGTCGTCCTCGTCCAGCGACTCCCCCGGGACGGCCGGATAGCAGCAGAACGATCCGGGGCCGAGCGGGTTCGGCGCGGTGAACGCGAAGCGGGGGATGGGCAGGTCCAGCGTCCCGGCGAGCTCGGGCAGCAGCCTGGCCTCGCGGGCGATGCCCTCGGCGCCGTCCTCGTTGCGCGGAAAGCGGAGGACGTACGACTCGCCCGCCGCCCCTTGCTCCGCGTCGAGCAGCAGTGCGACGCTCTCGTATCCCGTGCCGAGGAGGCGCAGCGGGCGCCCCGCGAGGTCGGGGCGGACGCCGGCGAGGGCCGCTCGCACCTTCGGCTCCCAGTCTTCGGGGAGGGTGACGTTCCTGGTCATTTGTACTCCTGGCCGGTCGGGGCAAGGTCAATGATGGCGCGGGCTTGAGTCTCTAGCGACTGGAGACCCCATGGTGGACGGCATGGCAGGCGACACCCTGTACACGATCGGGGAACTGGCGCGCCGCACCGGACTGTCGGTGCGGACGATCCGGTTCTACTCCGACGCGGGCGTGGTGCCGGCGACCTCCCGTACCGCGGCCGGCTACCGGCTGTACGACGTGGGGGCCGTCGCGCGCCTCGACCTGGTGCGTACGCTGCGCGACCTCGGTGTGGACCTCGGCACGGTCCGGCGGGTGCTGGACCGGGAGATCGGCGTCGGGGAGGTCGCGGCGGCGCACGCCGAGGCGCTGGACGTGCAGATCCGCACGCTCCGGCTGCGCCGGGCGGTGCTGCGGGCGGTCGCCAAACGAGCATCCAGTCCCGAGGAGATCGAACTCATGCACAAGCTCGCCCGGCTCTCCGACGAGGAGCGGCGGCGCATCATCACCGACTTCATCGACGAGTCGTTCGCCGGACTCGCGGTGGACCCCGCCTTCGAGGAGCGGATGCGGTCCGCGCTGCCGGAGCTGCCCGACGACCCCGAGCCCGAGCAGGTCGACGCGTGGGTGGAGCTGGCCGAACTGGTCGGCGACCCCGGCTTCCGGGCCGCGGTGCGGCGGATGGCCGAGGCCCAGGCCGCGGAGCTCGGGCGGGGCTCCTACCCCGACGACCCGGCGCGGCTCGGGCAGCTCACGGGGGAGAAGATCTCGGCCGCGATCGCGGCCGGCATCGAGCCCGGGTCGGACGCGGCCCGTCCCGTCGTCGACGAGGTGGTGTCCGCCTACGCGGACGCCTACGGCGCCGCGGACGGGCCCGAGTTCCGGCGGGACCTGCGCGAGCGGACCGAGATCGGCACCGACCCGCGCGCGGAGCGGTACTGGCAGCTCCTCGCAGTCATCAACGGCTGGGAGGCGTGGCCGGCGATGACCCCGTCGTTCCAGTGGCTCATCGAGGCCCTGCGCAGCCACGAGTCCCCCGCGTAGCGGACGCTAGGCGGGGACGGGGGCGCTGGTGCGGCGACGGCCGCGCCAGCGTCCCAGCGAGACCGCGTCCTCCGCCTCGTCGAGGACGCCGCCGGCCGGGTCGTCCGTCCCGTCCGATCTGACCGCGTCGCCGGACGGCCGCAGGATGTCCCACACCACCAGGGCCGCCAGCGCCAGGACGGTCACGAACCGGGCGAGCAGCGCCAGGTGGTAGACGCCCTGGTCGATGCCGCCCTCCGGCGCGTCGAAGCTCAGCACCGCCGACAGGGTGCCCGAGAGGTCCGCACCCGCGGTCTGGGCGGAGACCGACAGCAGGAACCACCAGATGCCGAAGAAGTAGACGACCTCGGCGACCTGCCAGGCCACGAAGGCGGGCAGCTTCGGGCGGGCCAGCACGGCCAGGGGGAGCAGCCACAGCACGAACTGCGGCGACCAGACCTTGTTCGGCAGCATGAACGCGACGAGCACGAGGAACATCAGCTGCGGCAGGCGCGGGCGGCGCGGCGCGGCCAGCGCGAGGACGGCGATCCCCGCGGCGAGGACGAGGAACGTTCCCGTCCCGAGGAGGTTCAGCAGATCGGTGTCGGACGCCGCCTTGTCCAGCCCGTGCTCCTGAAGGAAGAAGAAGATCGACCCCCAGTCGATGCCGCGGCCCTGGCTGAAGGTGTAGAACTCCTTCCACCCGTCCCACGCGAAGAGCATCACCGGCAGGTTGACGAGCAGCCACGCCCCGGCGGTGCCGGCGAGGAGCCGTCCCATGGCGCGCCACTGCCCGGCGCGCACGCACAGCAGGACCAGCGGACCGAGGAACAGCAGCGGGTAGAACTTCGCCGCGATCGTGAGCCCGAGCATCGCGCCCGCGAGCGCGGGGCGGCGCGCCGACCAGGCGGCCAGGGCCAGCGCGGTCAGCGCCACCGCGAGGAGGTCCCAGTTGATGTACGCGGTGAGCAGCAGGGCGGGGGACAGCGCCACCATCAGCCCGGCGCGCAGCGACCGCCGCCCCGCGACGTACGCCGTCGCGAGGACGGCGACGACCGCGAGGACCGCCAGCAGCAGCGCGGTCACGTTGTAGAACGCCATGCCGCGGGCGTCCATGCCGAACGGCTGCACCAGCCACGCGACCAGCTGCATGAGGGCGCCTGCCAGGACCGGGTACTCCACGTAGTGGATGTCGGTCCCGGCGAACGAGTCGAAGTACGGGATCTTCCCGTCGCTGAGCCCGCGCACGTAGTACAGCGGGTAGATGTCGGTGTAGCAGGCGTTCGTCGTCGTCTTGATGAAGTCGAAGTTCGCCGACGCGCACGGCCGCTTCTGCAGCCAGCCGAGCAGGCACACCAGGGCGGTGAGGCCCGTCAGCACCGGTGCGAACGGCGTCAGGGGCCCGTGCCGGGAGGACGGCGACCCGTCCGCTTCGTCGATTCCGGTGTCGGCGGCGGACATCGCGATCCCCTCGGCAGACGACGACATGGACAGCAAGACTATTGGTCGCCGGGTCCGCGGCGGGCGGCGCACCGGCGGAACGCGACGGCCCGGAGCCGCGGGGCTCCGGGCCGTTCGACGGACCGCCGGGAAACGCGTCCCGGCCTCCCTAGTTGTTGCCGTCGGGGGCGTCGGGCGGATCGTCCACCCCCCGGCAGGCGGGATCGTCGCGGTGCTGCGGTTGCGCGCACCACCAGCTCCGGTCGCCGTCGGGTGGGATGTCCGGGTTGCAGCCGACCGGCATGCCGAACCGGTTGCAGGGCTGCCCCTGGCTGGGCGGGGTGATCGACGGGCTCGGCGACACCGACGAGGTCGGCCGGCACTCCGGCGGCTGGTTCGGCTGGCCCGGCCGGCAGTCCGGCGTGTTCGTCGGGCTCGGCGTACTCGACGGGCTCGGCGTCGGCCGCGCCTTCGCCCACGGGGCGATCTCACCGCCGTTGACCGGGGGCGGGAACTGCTTGATCTCCTTGCCGTCCAGGGCCTTCGTCATGAACTTCTTGAACAGGTCGGCGGGGACCGTACCACCGTAGACCTGGCTGTAGTTGCCCACGCCGATCAGGGACAGCCGGTTCCCCTTCTTGTCCTGGCGCCACATCGCCGACGCCGTCGCCAGCTCGGGCGTGTAGCCGACGAACCAGGCCGACTTGTTCTCGTCCGTCGTACCGGTCTTGCCGGCGACCGGGCGGCCGCCGAGGTTCGCGCGCGTACCGGTACCGCCGGACTTGACGACCGCCTCCATCGCCGACGTCGCGTCCGCCGCGACCCCCTCGGAGAAGGCGCGCGTCGGCTTCTCCCAGGGCAGCTTCTCCAGGACCTCGCCCTTCTCGTTCGTGATCGGGTTGCCCTGGTTGTCGGTGACCTTGGCGATCACGTGGGCGTTGCGGTGCACGCCCTCCGCGGCGAAGGTCGAGTAGACCGACGCCATGGTCACCGGCGTGGTGTCGATGACGCCGAGCGGCAGCGAGGTGAAGGTCGGGTCGAGGGACGGTGTGTCGGCGGGGACGCCCATCTTCTTCGCCATCTCGATGACGTTGGACAGCTGCACCTTCTGCCCGAGCTCGACGTACGACGTGTTGATGGACATCGCCGTCATCTGCTTGAGGTTGTAGATGCCGTTCTCCGCGCGGTTGTCGTTGGTGAACGTGTCACCGTTGATCGTCCGCTTGTAGCTGCCGTCCATCGTGGTCTTCAGGCTGATGCCCTGGTCCAGTGCCGTGGCAAGGACGATCGGCTTGAACGACGACCCCGGCTGCACCTTGCCCTGGAAGGAGTTGTCGAACTGCTGCTTGCGGAAGTCGGGGCCGCCGTAGGCGGCGACCACCCCGCCCGACCGGGGGTCTATCGCGGCGAGCCCGAACTGGATGTCGTTGCCCAGCCCGTTCTCCTTGCGAATCTCCCTGACGGCCTTGTTGGTGTAGTCCTGCAGCCGCTTGTTGAACGTCGTCTTGATCCGCAGGCCGCCGGTCTCCAGCATCTGGTCGTTGATGCCGAGCGCCTTCAGCTCGCTCAGGACCCGCGCCTCCAGGTAGCCGGCGTTCGGGTCGTCCGGGACGTCGCTCCAGTTCTTCTGCGTCTGCGGGAACTTCGCCGCGGCGCGCTTGCCCTCGTCGAGCCAGCCCTGCTCGACCATGCCGTCGAGGACGTAGTTCCAGCGGTCGATCAGCGCCTGCTTGGCCGGGTTGGACGCCGGGCCGTAGGTGGCGAAGTAGCCGGGCCGCTGGATCATCGCGGCGAGCATCGCCGCCTCGGACTCGTTGATCTCGGTGACCGGCTTGTGGAAGTAGGCGCGGGAGGCCGCCTGGATGCCGTACGACCGGCGCCCGAAGGGCACCGTGTTGAGGTACAGCTCCAGTACCTTCGCCTTGTCCATCTCCTTGCCGAGCCGGATGGAGATCAGGATCTCCTTGAGCTTGCGGCTGACCGTGCGCTCCTGGCTGAGGCCCGCGTAGTAGTTCCGGGCCATCTGCTGCGTGATCGTGGAGGCGCCCGCGGTGCCGCCGCCGGTCACCGCGCGGAACATCGCGCCCGCGATACCGGTCGGCGAGATCCCCGGCTCGGTCCAGAAGCCGCGGTCCTCGGCCGCGAGGACGGCGTTCTGGACGTGCTTGGGCACCTTGTCCAGCGGGATGTTCTCGCGGTGGGTGCCGATCCGCGCGAGCGGCGAGCCGTCCGCGTACGTGATCACCGACTCCTGGCGTATCGCGTCCTGCTGCTTCTCCGTCGGGATCGGGGTGTTGGCGTACGCGACGACGACAAGCGTCGCCAGCCCGAGGATCATCACGCCGGCGACGGCGACCATGACCTTCCAGGAAGGTATGTACCGCTTCCATCCGGTCTTGTCGGGATCGTCCGAGCGCTTGTCGCGGCCCTCCTCGTCCCAGAAGCCGCCGCCCCCGGAGCCGCCGCGGCCACCCGGACCGCCCGGACCGCCGGGACCGCCGGGACCGCCGGGACCGCGGCCACCGCCGCCGGGCCTGCCCGGCCCGCCGGGGCCGCCCCGGCCGCCCGCCGCGCCCGCGGGACCACCCGGGGCACCCGGCACGCCGGGCCGTCCCGGACGTCCGCCCGGACCCGAGCGCATCGCCGAGGGCGTACCTGCACGCCGCCGGCCGCCGCCGCTCCGGCCGCCGCCACCCGGGGCGCCGGCCCGCGCGGGCCCTCCGCCGCGTCCGCCCGGCCTGCCGCCGGCGCGCGGGCCCTTGCCGGGTGAGGGCGAGCCGGACGGTCCGCCACGCGGCGCTCCGGCAGGCGTGCCCGAACCGCCGGGACGGGGGGCTCCCCTCCGGCCGGGGCCATCTCCGTGTTCCGGTCCGTATCGGCTTGGGTTACTCACGCGACCTCATCGACTGGGGTACGGCTGTGCGTCGTCCGAGAGTACTGCGGAGCAGGAGGCGCGGGGGCCGATGGCATAAGGCTTCGCGGCTCCCGGCCGTCCGGACGCGCTCGATCACGCCCGCTGGCGTGCGGCAATTCGCGAACATGCTTCATGTCACACCACCGCCTCCACAAGAGGGTTCGGACTCGACGGCTCCGGGGTTCATTCCGGCGGCCTCGTCAACAACAGGAGCGGCGCGATATGCGCCGTGCCCGGTTCCCCTGAGCTGGGTTGCAGGCTGCGCCCGCCCCGTCTGCCGCGGCACGCCCGGTCGCCCTGGTGGAGCTGGCACCACCACTCGGGCGGCGGGTTGCTCGGCGGCTTGTTCGGGTCGCAGTTGCCGTTCGCGAACGGCGACTGGCACGGCGGCTTGTCGCCCCGGTCGCCGTCACCGCCGCCGTCGCCGTCGCCCTGGCAGCGCGGGTGGAACCGGCCGAGCGGGTGGTCGTCGCACCACGGCGGCCGGCGGTGCTCCTTCTTCGGCGGCTTCGCCCACTTCTGCACGATCCCGCCCCACGCCGGCGGCGGGAACTGCTGGACCTCCATCCCCTGCATCGCGTTCACCATGTAGGAGCGCCAGATGCGGGCGGGGATCGTACCGCCCTCCACCGTGCCGATCCCGGGCAGGACCACCGACTTCTTCTTCCCGTCGCGCCCCGTGGCGTCGTTGTAGATCGTCACCGCGGTGGAGACCTGCGGCGTGTAGCCGACGAACCAGGTCGCGACGTTCCGGTCGGTGGTGCCGGTCTTGCCGGCGGCCGGGCGGTCCGGCAGCGCCGCCGCCGTCGCGGTGCCGCCCCGGACGACCTGCTGCATCGCGTACGTGGCGTCCGCGGCGACCTTCCCGTCGAAGACCCGGCGCTTCTCGAACTTCGGCTTCAGCCGGACCGTCTTGTTGTCGGACTCCCGGACCTGGCGGATCACGTGCGGCTGGTAGTAGACGCCGCCGTTGGCGAACGTCGCGTAGCCCGCCGCCTGCTCGATCGGCCGAATGTTGTTGACGCCCAGCGCGAGGTTCAGGCAGCACTTGTGCGGCTCGAGCAGGTCGGACGCGATCCCGGCGTCGGTCTCGGTCTTGACCACCTCTTCGATGCCGACCTTGCCCATCAGCTGGATGAACGCGGTGTTCACCGAGTCCTTCGTCGCCGTGATCATGTCGACCGGGGTGCCGACGTCGTGGCTGTTCGGGACGATCACCGCGTTCGGGTCGTCCTTCGACACGACGCTGCCGTCCGGGCCGATCGGCGTCTTCGAGATCCCCTCGAGGGTGCTCTTCAGGCTGTAGTTCTGCTTGAGGGCCGTCGCCAGCACGTAGGGCTTCATCGCCGAGCCCCCCTGCGCGGAGCCCTGCCACACGTTGTTGAACTCCTGGTCCAGGTAGCCCGGCCCGCCGTAGAACGCCACGACCTCGCCGTTCGCGGTGTTCACCGACACGAGCCCGACGCGGATCTTCTTCTTCGCGAGCCGCTTCGGGTTCACCTGCGAGACGGTCTTCTCCGCCGCCCGCCGCGCCATCTCCATCCGCTTCTCGTTGAAGGTGGTGTAGACGCGCAGGCCCTTGGTCGCCAGCTCCTGCTCGTCGATCCCCTGCCGGCGGAGCTCCTCCTTGGCGCGCATCAGCATGTAGCCGCGCTGCCCGCCGTACAGCTGGTCACCGGCGTTCGCGCTCTTGAGCTTGGGCAGGCCCTGCTGGATGAGCTTGTCGGCGTCGCCCTGGCTGAGCTTGCCCATCGAGACCAGGCCGTTCAGCGTGTACTCGTAGCGGGCCTTCGCCCACGCCTGGTGCGCCTTCGCCTCGGGGTCGCGGTTCGGGTTCTGGATGATGCCGCCGAGGACGGCCGCCTCGTCCTGGTTGAGCTTCCACACGTCCTTGCCGAAGTACTCGCGGGACGCGGCCTGGATGCCGTAGGTGTTGCGGCCGAAGTAGATCGTGTTCAGGTACAGCTTGAGGATCTCGTCCTTGCTGTGCTTGTCCTCGAGCTTCATCGAGATGAACAGCTCTTTGAACTTCCGGCTCATCGTCCGGTTGTTCGGGTCGGAGTAGTGGTTCTTCGCGAGCTGCTGCGTGATCGTGGACCCGCCGCCGGACCCGCCGGTGAGGTTGTCCCACACGGCCCGCGTGGTGCCCTTCACCGAGAAGCCCGGGTCGCTGTAGAAGCTGCGGTTCTCCGCCGCGAGCACCGCGTTCCGGACGTGCGGCGGGATCTTGTCGAGCTCGACGCTCTGCCGCTTCTTGCCGATCCGGCCGATCTCCTTGCCGTTGGTGTAGTAGAAGATCGACGCCTGGTCCTCGACGCCCGCCACCGTCGGCTCCGCGGGCGTGGGCGTGTTCGAGTACGCGACCCAGATGAGCGTGACGAACGCCGCGACGCCGAGCCCGCAGAGGCCGGCGACGAGTTTCCAGGACGGCAGGAACCGCCGCCATCCCGTCTCCCGGGACCGCAGCTGCCCGAGGATCCCGGACTTCTTCTGCCCCGGCCCGCCCGGTCCGCCCGGACCCCCAGGGCCTCTGGGCCCGCCAGGCCCCATCGGCCCACCGGGGCCGCCGGGCCCACCGGGGCCAGGGGGGCCGCCGGGGCCGCCGGAGCGGTGGGCGGCCCGGGTGCCCTTGCTCTTGAACGCCGAGGTGACCTTGGCACCGAGGTCCTGGCCGACCTTCTGGAGCTCGCCGAGCTTGTCCTTGACGCCGGGCTTCGCCGCCGTCCCGAACCCGGCCCCCGCGGCCATCCCGGCACCGGCCGCACCGCCCATGCCGGGACCACCGGGCACACCAGGCCCGCCCGGGCCACCGGGGCCACCGGGCATTCCCCTCCCGGGGCCGCCCGGGGCACCCTGCGCACCGAAGCCCGCGGGCGGACCGTATCCGCCGGACGGACCGCCGCCACCGGGCGCACCGCCGTCCGCGCGGACGGCGGGACCGGGCGCGGTCGGCGGCGCACCCGAACCGCCGAACGAACCACCCGGCGAACCGGAGCCACCGGGCAGACCACCGCCGGGCGCGCTCGCACCCGAGGGGATCGCGGGACCGGGAGCCGTCGGCGGCGCCCCGGCGTCACCCGGCGAGCCGCCGCCACCCGGCGGCCGGCCCGCACCACCGGCACCGCCCGACATCCCGTACCCGCCGGACGGACTCCCGCCCGGCGCAGCGCCACCTTGGCCACCCGGCACACCGCCCTGGCCGCCGGCGAAGCCCTCGCCGCCCGAGCCGCCCGAGCCGCCCGGCAGTCCGCTTGCCGGGCCGGAGGCCCGGTGCGCGCCGGAGCCGCTCGGCGGCGGGAACCCGCCGCTCAGCGGGTCGCTCGATCCGCCACCGGCACCGGAGCCGCCGTGTCCCGCGGAGCCGCCCGGCACGCCGCTGCCACCGGACAGGCTGCCGCCGCCGGGCACGGCGTGGCCGCTCATGAAGCCGGGGCTCTGGACGTTGCCCGGCGGTCCGGCCGGCCCGGCCGGTGCCGCCTGGGCGCCGGGGCCGTCCGCGGCGCCGGGGAAGCCCGGGGCGGATTCGCGGGGGGCGCCCGGAGAAGCGGGGTCGCCGGAGTCGCCGGGACGGGGGACCTGCTGCCCGCCCGGCCTCTGCGACCCGGGTTCCGGTCGGGGCTGGCTTGGATTACTCACGCGACCTCATCAACAGGGGACAGCTGGTTGTTGCCAAGGGCCGGGGATCGCTCCCCAGCTTTGGAACGACTCGTGCGCCGTCCGAAGAGTACTGTGCGGGCTGGTGAGCGGGGGGAGCGTGTGCACGGCGATGTTACGTCCTGGCTGGTCAACGCCCTCGCCGAACGCTGCGGCCGGTGGATCCTCCTCTGCTTGCTACCGTTCGGGGCCCTGCTCCCCATGGCCGAGGACGTACGACATCGCCAGGTGGTTCCATGCGCAACTTTGACACACTTCCACCACATACACCCTGAATTCTCCGTATTCGCGGTCGAGCTCGGCCAGTTCGGCGGTGGCCTTGACGCGTCCCGCGTAGCGACCCAGCTCGTCCCCATATACGTACGTCACATGGGTGAGGGGTTCATGTCGGCAGACGGGACACCGCTCGCCGGTGGGTTCGCCGTGGTACTTGGCCGCGCGCAGGAGGTAGGGCTGGGCGTCGCATGCGTCGTCCCTGGTCAGGGACCCTGACCTCAACTCGGCGAGGACCGCCCGCTTCGCGAGGCCGTAGTCGACGACCAGCCTCGGTCTCATCGTCGGCTCCGGCACCGCATACCGGCAGGGTAAGCGGCGCGGGGTGCGTCCGGACAGATCTCCACTTGCCAGGACGGTCCGCGCTACGTATCTTGTCGATGTATCGCGCCGATACATTGGCTCGATACATCGAATCGATACATCGGCTCTGCTGAAGGGGTCCGGATGGCGGCCAAGAAGGGCGCGGGCGTGCTGGAGCTCGCCGTGCTCGGCCTCCTGCACGAGTCCCCGATGCACGGCTACGAGCTCCGCAAGCGGCTCAACGTCGTGCTCGGCATGTTCCGCGCCTTCTCCTACGGCTCCCTCTACCCGTGCCTCAAGCAGCTCCTGGCGAACGGGCTGATCATGGAGGACCGTCCGGAGGAGCATACGGCGCTGGCGCTGCAGAGCCGCCGCTCGAAGATTGTTTACAAGCTCACCGCCGATGGCAAGGAGCGCCTTCAGGAGCTGCTGACCGAGGCCGGTCCGGCATCGTGGGAGGACGAGGGGTTCGGCGTCCGTTTCGCCTTCTTCTCGCACACCCGCGCCGACGTCCGGCTGCGGATCCTCGAAGGCCGGCGCAGCCGGCTGGAGGAACGGCTGGAGGCATTCCGCGCGGCTCTCGCGCGCACTCGCGAGAGGGTCGACTCCTACACCCTGGAACTGCAGAACCACGGGCTGGAGTCCGTCGAACGCGAGGTCAGGTGGCTGAACGAGCTCATCGGACGCGAGCGTGCCGAGCAGGAGCAGGCCGAGCAGCAGCAGGCCGAGCGGAAAAAGCAAGACAGGTCTTCGGAAACCACCACACAGGACATGCCTCGGGATCACGACCGCTGATCGGCGGCACCGGGGTCGGGTGAAGAAACACCACATGTTCCGCTAGAGAGAAGGAGCAACCGGATGGGTTCGGTGCGCGTAGCCATCGTGGGTGTGGGCAACTGCGCCTCTTCGCTCGTCCAGGGTGTCGAGTTCTACAAGGACGCGGCCCCCGAGACACGAGTCCCCGGCCTGATGCACGTGCAGTTCGGCGACTACCACGTGGGCGACGTCGAGTTCGTCGCGGCGTTCGACGTGGACGCCAAGAAGGTCGGGATGGACCTTTCCGAGGCCATTCACGCCAGCGAGAACAACACGATCAAGTTCGCCGACGTCCCCCCGACCGGTGTGACCGTGCAGCGCGGCCCGACCCTCGACGGCCTCGGCGAGTACTACCTGGACATGGTCGACGAGTCGGACGCCGAGCCGGTCGACGTGGTGCAGGCACTGAAGGACGCCGAGGTCGACGTCCTCGTGTCGTACCTGCCGGTGGGCTCCGAGGCGGCCGACCGCTTCTACGCCCAGGCCGCCCTCGACGCCAAGGTCGCGTTCGTGAACGCCCTCCCGGTGTTCATCGCCAGCGACCCCGAGTGGGCCCAGAAGTTCACCGACGCCGGCGTCCCGATCGTGGGCGACGACATCAAGTCGCAGGTCGGCGCGACCATTACGCACCGCGTCATGGCCCGCCTGTTCGAGGAGCGCGGGGTCGAGCTGCTGCGCACGTACCAGCTCAACTTCGGCGGCAACATGGACTTCATGAACATGCTGGAGCGCAAGCGCCTCCAGTCCAAGAAGATCTCCAAGACGCAGTCGGTGACCTCGCAGATCCCGCACGAGATGGCGAAGGCCGACGTGCACATCGGCCCGTCCGACCACGTGCCGTGGCTGGACGACCGCAAGTGGGCCTACGTCCGGCTGGAGGGCAAGTCGTTCGGCGACACGCCGCTCAACCTGGAGTACAAGCTGGAGGTCTGGGACTCCCCGAACTCCGCGGGCGTCATCATCGACGCGGTGCGCGCCGCGAAGATCGCGAAGGACCGCGGCATCGGCGGACCGATCCTGTCGGCCAGCTCCTACTTCATGAAGTCGCCGCCCGAGCAGTACACCGACGACCAGGCCCACGAGGCCGTGGAGGCGTTCATCCGCGGCGACGTCGAGCGCTGACCGCGGCCCTCCGGCTGAGAGTCTGATCACAAAGTTCCCAAGGGACGCCCTGACAGTGGACATCCACTGTCAGGGCGTCCTTACTTCTGTAGAGAAAACGGTGATGTACCGGCCCCTTGTCACCCTCCGGCCCTAATGTGACACCGCCGGTGACTGCGCGCCAGGTTCCGAGTCTTCGAGGTGAGAACGTGATGGCACGCGAGATGTGCAAGGTGACGGTGGGGCTCACGGTGCTCGCGCTCGGGCTCACGGGGTGCGCCGGGGGAGGTGACGACGCCTCCGCGGCGGGCAGCCCACGCGCCGGCGGCACGCTGCGCGTCATCGGCTCGTCCGACGTCGGGCACCTCGACCCCTCGGCCGTGGCGAGCGTCGGCGCCTACGGGCTGTCCCGCACGTTCGCGCGCACGCTGCTCGGGACGCGCGCGTCCAACGACTTCCAGGAGACGATCCCCGTCCGGCCCGACATCGCCGAACGGCTCCCGACCCGCGAGAACGGCGACATCAGCAAGAACCGTCGCACCTACACGGTGCGGCTGCGCGAGGGCGTCCGGTGGAACACCGAGCCGCCGCGCCCGGTGACCGCGCAGGACTTCGTCCGCGGCTTCAAGCGGCTGTGCAACCCGGCGTCCCCGTCGGCCGGCAAGGGCTACTTCATCTCCACGCTCAAGGGCATGGAGGAGTTCTGCGACGGCTACACCGCCGTCGACGCCAGGAGCGCCGGGGCGATGGCCGCCTACCAGCGCGCCCACGAGATCGAGGGCGTCCGCGCCAAGGACGACCGGACGCTGGTGTTCGAGCTGAAGCAGCCCGCGAGCGACTTCCTCAACCTGCTCGCGCTGCCGTTCACCGCCGCCGCGCCCCAGGAGTACGACCGGTACGTCCCGGACTCGGCGGAGTTCCGGCAGAACACCCTGTCGAACGGCCCGTACCAGATCAGCGAGTACAAGCCGGGCATGTCCTACCTGCTCACCCACAACCCGGTCTGGCGGCAGGAGAGCGACCCGCTGCGCGAGCGGCACGTGGAGAAGATCCAGATCACCCTCGGGCAGGACTCGCCGGAGACCGTCCAGCAGCAGATCGAGCAGGACGCCGCCGACCTCGCGTGGGACCAGCCCGTCCCGACGTCCGCGATCCCCCGCCTCCGCGACGACCCGCGGTTCGCGATCAGGGAGACCCCGAGCAACAGCCCGTACCTCGTGTTCAACACGCTCAGCCCGAACAACGGCGGCGCCCTCGGCAAGCGCGAGGTCCGCCAGGCGCTCCAGTACGCCGTGGACCGCAGCGCCCTCATCAAGATCGTGGGCGGCCCGGCGGTGGCCCAGCCGCTGCACACGGTGATCCCGCCCGGCAACTCCGGCTACGCCCCTGCGAACCGGTACCCGACGCCCGGCGAGTCCGGCGACCCCGCCAAGTGCCGCGAGCTGCTCGGCAAGACCGGCCACCGCGGCCTCACGCTGAAGTTCCCGTACCGCACCAACAGCATCCACAAGCTCATCGCCCAGTCCATCGCCGAGAACCTCGACGCCTGCGGCGTGAAGACCGAACTCACCGCCGACTCCGGCGGCTCCTTCTACGCCGGGACGATCTCCACCCCCGGTAACGCCCGCACCGGCAAGTGGGACATCGCCGCCCCCGGCTGGACCCCCGACTGGTACGGCAACAACGGCCGCTCCATCATCCAGCCCCTCTTCGACGGCCGCGGCTACGGCCAGAACTCCACCAACTACGGCGGCTACAACAACCCCGAGGTCAACGCCCTCATCGACGCGGCCCTCACCGCCCCCGAACCCTCGCACGCCGCCGGCTACTGGCAGCAGGCCGACCAGAAGATCATGGAAGACGCCGCGATCATCCCCCTGCTCAGCCGCTCCCACACGATCTTCCACTCATCCCGAGTCCACGGCGCCTACTTCCTCCCCACCACCGCCAGCTACGACTACACCAGGATCTGGCTTTAAGAGCCCCTTGGCGTCGGGCACCGCGGGTGGTTTGGCGGGGTGGGTCGTGTCT